>NZ_RAWN01000007.1:0-100511 GCF_003668895.1 Corallococcus sp. AB045 | reverse complement strand
GGCCTCCACCCGAGCCTCCCAAGCCCGCCCCCGAGCGAATCGAGTGGCTGGAGCGGGGCGCGCCTGCGTTCGTGGACGTCAACGGCGATGGGACGGAGGACATCGTCGGCCACGTGCGCCGCTACGAAGGCACGGCTCCCCGTGAGTACATCGCCGCGTTCGACGGCCGGACGTTCCAGAAGCTCTGGGAGTCGTCGCCTTCGGAGGGGCCGGACGCCTCCCGCTACACGAAGGTCATCGCCCAGAACGGCCGGCTGGTGATGAGCGAGCAGCGCACGGTGAACCTGCTGGAGCTGGAGACCGGCAAGCGGCTGGGGCGCGTGCCGCTGACGGACTCACCGCGCCGGCTGTGCATCCCTCCCGGGGACACGACGTCCGTCTGGGTGGAGGTGGTGGACCACCAGCACCTGCTCTTCGACACGCGCACGGCCACCGCGAAGCCCGCGCCCCGCGCGCCGAAGGGCTGCGCCACTCCGCCCTTGAGCCCGCAGACGTGCAACATGAGCCGGCCGCCGGAGCACCCCACCACCTGCGAGCGCTCCAGCTACCCGCCCTCCGACATCCGCGGCTTCTCCACGAAGTACCTCCTCCGCACGGACGGCTACACGCTGGCGCTGGGCACGCGGTGGCCGGGGACGCAGGTGCCCCTGGTGGCGCTGTACGCGCCGGGCAACCGCAAGCCGCTGTGGCACGACACCGTGTCGGAGAAGGATCCGCTCCTCCTGCGGGACACCGCGCCGGAGGTGGGGGAGATCACGAAGGACGCCGTGTACGTCGTCTATCAGCTGGAGAAGGGCGGCACGCACCTCATCCGGCGCGACCTGCGCACCGGCGCCGTGGCATGGGACGTGGCCCTGCCCGAGTCCCATTTCAGCTCCATGCTGACGGTCCTCTGGGTCCGGGAGGGCCGCGTGTATGTCCCGCTGTGGGGCAACCTTCTCGTGTTGGATGCCGCGACGGGCGACCGCCTCGGCGGCATTGGAACGCAATGAATCAGTAGATGGAGATGAGGTGGACCCGCACGCGGGGGTTGCCGAGGTACTCCTCCAACCGCCAGCGGGTCCGCATCCCGTCCTCGCGGATGCCCACGCCGCCGTCCGTGGGAGGCTCCGCGCTGGCGAGCGCATCCCGCAGGTGGGACACCGCCCAGGTGTCGAACTTCGGGTCCCCGGAGCCCTCCAGCACCTGGAGGTCGATGAGGCTGCCATCGCGCGCCTGCCGCACCTCCACGATGGCGACGAGCGCGAGCACGGGGGCGGTGACGTCGGTCATGTAGACGTTCGCCGCGCGCCCGGCCTCCACGGCCGCGCGCAGCCGGTCGGACGTCTCCCCGCGGACGTCGCGCGCCTGGGGTGCGAAGGGAGTGCCCGTCTTGCCGAAGCGCTCGATGGACTCCAGCTGCTCGCGCTTCAGCCGGCGGACCAGCACATCGGTGTTGGGAGGGGGCGGGTTCACCAGCCGCTCGGAGAAGCCCTGGCGCAGCTTCGCGAAGTAGGGAGGCGTCGCGCCCGTGGCTCGCGAGGACGCGGTCGCATCCTTGGCCCAGCCATCCACCTTCTGACGCGCCTCCTCCGCCTCACGGGCCGCCAGGGCCTTGGGGTCCGGCTCCGAGCCAGGGACGTTGCGAATCGTCCGCCCCGTCGACGGGGGCCCCTTCAGGAGCCCACCGCCCAGCAGGCCGGGTGGTTCCAGTTGGAGAGGGACGTCCCGGACCGGAGGTGATGTGCGCTCGGAGGGTGCCTCCGCGAGCGGCTCCGGAGCGGCATCCCCCGGGGTCGCGGGAGCCTCGGCTGAAGCTGGCGCTTCGTCCTTCTCCCCCGCGCGCGTGGAGGGCTCGCGCTCCGCCAGGTGCGCTGGCGCTCCGTCCTTCCGCGCGCGCGTGGAGGGTTCGCGCTCCGCCGGACGCGCTGGCGAGCGCGGGGGCCGCGGCTCATCTTCTGGCACGGGGGGCACGGGCGGCACGGGGCGTGCGTCCCGGGTGACGATCTCCATCTCGACGACCCGCGACGGCTCCCCGTGATGGACGCGGGCAGACGGGCTCCGCCACAGCGCGAAGAGGAGCGCCGCGTGCAGGAGCCCGGACACGCCGAGCAGGAGGAGCAGCTGTGAGCGCCGGGACACGAAGGTCAGCTTGCTCCGTCCCGCCGCACGGGAGAAGTGGCGCGGAGCGTGGGTGTTGGACCTCCACGCTCCCCTGCCCTCCCCTCGCGCCCTACGGCGCCGCCGGTGTCCGGAACTCCGGAATGAGCTCGCCCGTGAGCCGGATGCTCTTCAGGACCTTGTCGTGCGCCAGCGCGCCCACCTGGTGGAAGGACATGAGCGCGTCGATACCCAGCGCCTGGTAGCGCTTGAGCCCCGCGCGCACCTGCTCCTGGGTTCCAACGATGAGCGAGTCCTGCGCGCTCAGCACCTCCCAGACCTGCTCATCCGGAACCTGCTCCCCGCCCATGATGCGGCCCAGGAGGCGCTGCGCCTGGGACTGCGGCGCGTTCGGGTCCTTCTTGCGCAGGTACTGGCCCGTCAGGCCGCCGCCCGCCGGGTCCTTCGCCAGCACCTCCAGCTCCGCGGCCGTCTTCACGAAGGCGTCCTTCGCCTCGAAGAAGGTGAACGACCCGCTGGTGTACCAGGCAGCGGCCTTCGCGGCGCCGTTCTCCATCGCCTCGCGCTCGCTGTCCGCGCAGTGCACGAACGTGAAGAAGGCGACCTGGTCGTTGACGAACGCGCCCACCGGCTCGCAGCGCGTGCGCAGGGCCTCGCGGTAGATGTGGATCATCTCCGCCACCTCCTCTGGAGAGGCCCAGAGTGTCACGCCCAGCGCGCCCACGCCGTTGCGTCCCGCCTGTTCGAAGGACGCGGGGCTGGAGCACGCCTGCCACAGCGGCGGATGCGGCTTGCGGTACGGCTTCGGGATGACGCTGACGTCTTTCAGCCGCAGGTCCGGCCCGTCCCACGACACCTTGTCCTGCGTCCACAGCTTCGGAATCAGCTCGAAGGCCTGCTGCATCTGCCCGCGAGTGGAGTCAGGCTCGATGTTGAAGGTGCGCCACTCCGGGATGGTGCTGCGCGCCAGTCCCAGCTGGAAGCGGCCCCCGCTCAGGTGGTCGATGAAGGCCGCGCGCTCCGCGACCCGGATGGGATGATTGAAGCGCGTGGGCGCCAGCACCGACGAGTGTCCGACGTGCAGGTTCTTCGTGCTCCGCGCGATGGCGGTGAGCATGATCTCCGGCGCGGAGCTGTAGCTGAACTCCACGGCGGTGTGGTGCTCCACCTGCCACCAGACGCCGTAGCCCATCTCGTCCGCCAGCCGCGCCTGCTCCAGCGTCTCCTGGATGAGCTGGTGCTCGTGGTCCGGACCGCTCCAGCGCTCCTTCGGGTGCTGCATCTCCGAAAAGATATCGAGCCGCATGATGTCCCCCTGAAATCGATTTCACTTCGCAAGCAACAACGGGAACGACTCCCGCGCCGTCCGGAAGCAAGCCGCTCCGGACGGCGTAGGTCAGACCGTCAGTCCGCCCAGTGGACCTTGCCCAGCCCCGCCGGGATGAGGTCGCAGACGTAGAAGATGTCGTCGTACGGGTAGTTGTCGTACACGCCCCGCGCGGGGATGCAGCGCGCCTGATTGGGATACGGCGCGTTGAACTCCGCGGCGAGCTGCTGGCAGTAGGAGTGGTCGCTGGGGCCACCACACTCCTCGGTGCACTGGTCCGCGCGGATCCACTGCGAATTGTAGATCGGGTACGAGTCCGCCTCCGTCCAACACAGGCCCGTCGCGCACTGGGTGTCAGCCGAACAGCCCTGGCCCACGGCGTTGAGGCCCTGCTCCTGCTGCGTCGGGGCGGGGGTCTGCGGCTCGGCGGCGGGACTGGCGCCACAGGCGAGCAGCGCGAAGGAGAAGAGGGTCACGGGAACGGCGAAGAGCTTCCGCATCTTGGGAGTACCTTTCAGGGAGAAGGAAGAGGGAACAGTGATTACGGCCCGTCGGGGGGAAGGGTGCAGGTCCAGGTGTTGTCGAACTTGCAGTAGCAGCTGCCCGTGGGCAGCCCGTTCAGACAGCAATCCCGATAGGTGCCGGAGGAGGGACACGACGTGCCGTCAATGAACGTGCACGAGTTGGCGCGCGTGCAGGCGGGCGGAGGATCCGCGGGACAGGACAGGAAGTTGCCATTGCAATTCACATACTGGCCGTCCACGGAAGAGCAGGAGCTTCCCGAGCACGACAGCGTCACGCCCGACGCGCAGGTCGTCGAACAGGTCGACAGGGCGCCTGAGACCTCCCCCAGCTCCTCCTCCGACACGTCGCCGGAATCCACGCCACCGCAGGCCGCCATCGTCGCGATGACCAGTGCCGCGAACACACCCGATACAAACTTCATGAGGCTCGTCCTTTCTTGCTGATACATCCAGCTAGACAGCTTATCCCCACAAGATTTGATTCGATAGGGTTCACACCGAAGGCGAGGACGCGGGCGTGGGGTACGCTGGTGGCACTTCACGCGAAGGGACCCGCCATGTGCCGGAGCATCAAGACGCTGTTCAACTTCGAGCCCCCCGCGTCCGACGCGGAGGTCCGGGCGGCGGCCCTGCAGTTCGTGCGGAAGCTGAGCGGCGCCAGCGCTCCGTCAAAGGCGAACGAGGAGGCCTTCAACCGCGCCGTCGAGGACATCACCGAGACAGCGCGACGACTGATGGACTCGCTGGTGACCACCGCCCCGCCGCGCAACCGCGACATGGAGGCCATGAAGGCGAAGCTGCGGTCCGCGAAGCGCTTCGCACCGCGCTAACGTGCTCCCCATGTTCCTCGCCTCGCTGCTGTCCGCGTTCGCTGGCGCCTGGCTGTTCGCGGCGGCGCCGTTCACCGTCACGATGAAGTCCGCGGGCTACTCCGCCCGCTCGGATGGTGAGACGGTCACCGTCACCCGGGTGGAGCCCAAGAGCGTCGCCGCCGAGGCGGGACTCCAGAAGGGCATGAAGGTGACAGGCATCACCCAGCCGCCCAGGGGCTTCACCCGGGTGCCCCTGCCCCAGCTCGACGCCACCGACCTGCAGGACGCGCTGACGCCCCAGCCCGCCGAGACCCTCTGGCTCCAGGTGGAGACGAAGCGGGGCTCCGACCAGCTCATCCTCAAGAGCCGGGAGCCCCTCCCCGACAACCCGTTCCCGGTCGTGCCGCTCACGGACGCGCAGCAGGCGCGCCTGACCCCAAACCAGGCCAGCCGCTACCAGCAGCGGCTCGTGCAGTTCGCCGTGGAGGCCATGCGTCGGCCCCAGGTCGAAGCCCGCCAGAACACCACCGCCTACGTGATGAAGGGAAAGCTCAGCGGCATCGACGGCGGCGGCGCAACGCCCCTCTGGCTCCATCCGAGCATCGAGCTGCGGCACTCCTGTGGCGACAGCCTGGAGAAGATGGAGCTGAGCAGCGCCGCGGGGAACGTGAACCTCACGCTGCGGCCCGAGGATGCCACCCAGGCGGGAGGCCCCATCCAGCTGGCCCCGCCGCTCTGGCCCATGCAGCAGGTGCTCCGCTGTGAAGGCGCCCCCACCGCCTTGCAGCAGACCCTGCACGTCAAGCTGGCCTGCAAGGGACGGCCTCCCGCGGAGCACGACTTCAACGTGAAGCTGACCGTGCGCTGTGACGATCTCCACTCCCAGCCCGGGCCGGCCCAACCGCCGCTGGTCCTGGAGGAGCCCAAGGACTTCCTCGTGGGAGACACGACCCCGCTCCAGATGAAGGTGTTCGCGCACCAGCTCGTCCCCCGCCCCACCGAGGCGACCCTCGTGGAGCTGGATGCCCAGGGACAGGTGCTCCGGCGGCTGACGCCAGTTCGCATGGGGAAGAACGCCCACGAACCCGGCCTGCCGCTCCAGGTCACGCTGGACACGACGGCGAGGCGCACCGCGCGGCTCGCGCTGGACGTGCGCTTCTCCGACGGAAGCACCTGGCTCAGCGAGCCGCAGACGCGGGAGATCCGCACCCGGGCGCAGGTGGACGGTCTGCGCCGGGAGGCGCTCGAGACCAACGCGAGGGCCTCCGCCTTCCTGGAGGAACTCAACGACACGTTCAGCGAGCCCTGTGACGACGTGCCCACCACGATGAAGTGGATCCTGGCCCATCCCGCCATCGAGGCCGCGCACACGGGATTCCGGAAGCTCCACTACAAGGTGAAGGGCAGCTCCCACTTCTCCGTCTTCATGTGCGGCTACGACTAGGCCGGCGCTTTCACGGCCGCTACAAGCGGCCGAGGATCTCCGCCTTCTTCTCCTCGTACTCGCGCTCGGTGATGAGGCCGCCGTCGGCCATGCGCTTCAGGTCCTCCATCGCCCGGACCGGATCCGCCGGGGGCGATGGCGGGCTAGCCGGGGCGGCCATCGCGAAGCCGGTGATGACGACGCGCTGGGGCTTCATCGGGTCCACCATCACCTGGACCCGAAGCCCCGGCCCCCAGGTGGCCGTGCTCGAATGAGGCGGCAGACGCTTGCTCACCCGCGCCTGATAGGGAGCACGGCCGGGGATGTGAACCTCCAGGAGCAGTTGGAGGACCGGGCGCTTGTTGATGCGGATCGCGGTGTCCCGCACCTCCAGCACCGTGGCCTCGCCGGCCCTTCCGTTCTCCAACTCCGCGCGATCCAGCCCGGCGCCCAACAGCCCCAGCAGCCCACCCTTCGGTCCGAACGCCACGCCCAGCCCTCCCGCCACGACGATGAGGAGGACGAGGAGCGCGGGGTCGGAGGTGATGGCGTCGAACATGGGGCTTCCAGCCTAGGGGATGTTGATGCGCGAGTGCAGGGCCCGGCCGTCATAAGCGGCGGCGCCGCAGCGCGCGTGGGCCCAGTCGCCGTTCACCGCGGAGCAGACCCGGAAGGCCTGGATGTTGGAGAACGGCACGTTGATGCCCGGCGTGTCGCAGCGTCCCTGGTAGGTCCACGCCAGGCTCTTGTTCACGGCGCCCACGCCGATGCACGGGCCAATCCACGCGCCCGTGTCCCGCCGCTGCACGTCGATGGAGTACTGCGCCAGCGTCTCCTCCTCGCTCCACTCCAGGTCCACGAAGGGCGTGACACCGCCGGGCAGCTCCAGGGACACGTCGTCGGAGATGCCGTCATAGGCCTTCTCCACGGAGGGCCCCCAGACGTTGTTGTTGGAATAGAAGAGGCGGAACGCGGCGATCTCCCCCTTCGTCACCACGCGGTCCCCGGCGCTGCGGCACACGCCGTCGAACACCGTCTTGTTGGACTGACCCAGCAGCACCACGGACGTGCACGGCCCCACCACCGAGCCATTCTTCAGCACGACGTCCAGCGAGTAGCTGTACCCCGCGAGCCGGTTCCAGCGCACGTTCACCTGGTTGAGCGACGTCATCGCCCCGTCCGGCTTGAACGCGACGCGCTGCTTGTACGTGCTGCGTGAGGTGAGGTTGCCCGCGCTGTCGAAGGCGCCCTGATGGAAGATGTTGAAGTACTCGCCCCGCCGCTCGACGATGACGTTGTGGCCGTGGGACTGCACCAGCCGGCCCGCGGAGTTCTTCAAGGGCAGGGACTGCCGCCGCACCGCCCGCGCCCGCGTGAGCTCCGGAACGGAGTCCGCCATCACGTAGTACATGGCGTACTGGCTGTTGTACCAACCGCCGCTGAAGACCATGTAGTAGCGCCCGTCGCGCTTGAAGAGCTCCGGCGCCTCGTTGATGCCCTCCTCGTAGGCCGGCGTCGAGAACACCGCCGGGCCCGCGTGGTTGTAGACGGTGCCGGGCGCGGCCAGCTTGAACGAGGAGATGTTGTTGCCGTTCTGGAACCAGACATAGAAGAGCCAGCGGTCCGCGCCATCGTTGAACGTCGCCGAGTCGATGCGGATGTTCCGGTTGCACCCCTGCGGCAGGCACGCCGTGCCGGTGGTGGTGCGCGGCCAGGTGGTGTTGGCGTTGATGGACTGGGGCACACCGAAGACCAGGTTCAGGTCCGTCGCCGTGGCGACGAAGGTCGTCACCTCCTGGCCCGCCGGAGGACACGCCGCGCCGTTGGGCACCCGGTGGCCGGAGAAGTGGAGCTGGTAGACGCTGCCCACCTTGCTCAGGTCCGGCGCCCACAGGAAGCAGTAGTCGTAGGTTGGATCCGCCGCGGACGGGTTGTAGTCGCGCTTGAAGCGGAACGCCGTCAGGTCGTTGGACTCATACAGCGGAATCAACACTCCGTTGCCCGTGCCGGTGAGGAAGAACAGGTCGTCGTTCTCCTTGTAGACGTCCGGATCCGCCAGCCACTGCATGAGCAGCGTGCGCGAGTTGTCCTGCGCGAGCGCACTCCCGGCGAACGTCGTGGTGAGGAGGGACAACAACAGGACGGCTCGGACGGGCTTCATGAGGCCTCTCCATGGAAGTCTTGAAATTCAAGCTTCCAGGGAAGACCCGGGCCGCGCAAGGCCGATGGGTTTTGACCGTCCAGCGGCGATCCGCTATACCGCGAACTTCGATAATGAAAATCAATTTCATTTGATATCGCCTTTCTCTGGATTGCCTTTCCCGTGAGCACCCCTCCCCGGCGGTTCCCTCCCCTCCTCGCGGCCCTCATCGGGGTCGTGGTCATCGCGCTCGCGGTCTTCTTCTGGTGGGGCCCGCGAGCTCCGGCCCCGGCTCCCGTGCCCTCGGAAGGCGCGGCGCCGGCTCCCGCGCCAGGGGCGGGCCGGACCATTGCCCACGCGCAGGGCAGCACCGTCGTGACCGAGCACCCGAAGCAGGTCGTGGTGTTCGACCTGGCGGCGCTGGACACGCTGGACGTGCTGGGGGTGGACGTGCAGGGCGTGGCGGGTGAGTACTTCCCCGGCCAGCTGGCGAAGTACGCGGACGCGAAGAAGTACCCGCGCTACGGGACGCTCTTCGAGCCCGACTACGAGGCCCTGCACGCCGCCCGGCCCGACCTGGTCATCACCGGCGGCCGCTCCAGCGCCCGGTACACGAAGCTCGCCGCCATCGTGCCCACCATCGACCAGACCACGGACGACGCGCACTTCCTGGACACCGTGGTGGGCAACACGCAGCGGCTGGCGGCCGTCTTTGGCAAGGAGGAGCAGGCGCGCGCCCTGGTGGAGTCGCTGCACCAGTCCATCACGACGCTGAAGGGCACCACCGCCAGCCGGGGCAAGGGGCTCATCGTGCTGACGTCCGGAGGGCGGATGAGTGCGTACGGCCCGGGCTCGCGCTTCGGCGTGCTGCACGACACCTTCGGCATCCCGCCCGCGGCCCCGTCGCTCAAGGCGTCACTGCACGGGGAGGCCGTGGGCTCGGAGTTCATCCTGGAGACCAACCCGGACTGGCTGTTCGTCATCGACCGGGACGCGGCCATTGGAGAGGGCGGCGGCGCGCAGCGGCTCTTGGACAACGAGCTGGTGCACCAGACGACGGCCTGGAAGCAGGGACAGGTCGTCTACCTGGAGCCAGCGAACACCTACCTCATCGGCGGCGGCATCCAGTCCCTGCGGCGCCTGATGGAGCAGATCTCCGATGTCTACGCGAAGCCCCGACAGCCCCCCGCTCCCTGAGCCGGGCTTCGCACTCCCCGGGTCCGAGGCTCCCCTGCCCCTGCTCGCCGTGGCCGTGCTCGGGGTGCTGGTGCTCGCGGGCATCAGCCTGCTGATTGGCGTGAGCCACGTGTCGTGGGAGGCGCTGCTGGCGCCGTCGGAGCACCAGCGCGCCGTGCAGGTGCTGGTCATCAGCCGCGTGCCACGCACGCTGGCCCTGGTGCTGGCGGGCATGTCCCTGGCCGTCGCGGGACTCATCATGCAGATGCTCGCGCGCAACCGCTTCGTGGAGCCCTTCACGGCGGGCACGGCGGAGTCCGCGAGCCTGGGCCTGCTCGCCGTCACGCTGCTCGCCCCCGGCCTCCCCATCCTCGCCAGGACGGCGGTCGCCGCAGGCTTCGCCATGGCGGGCACGGCGCTGTTCCTGCTCATCCTCCGGCGCATTCCGCTGCGCTCGGCGCTCGTCGTGCCCGTGGTGGGACTGGTGCTGGGCGCCATCTTCGACGCGGCGACGACGTTCTTCGCCTACCGCTTCTCCCTGCTGCAATCGCTGATGGCCTGGACCACGGGCGACTTCTCCAGCGTGCTGCGCGGCCGGTACGAGCTGCTCTGGGGCGCGTTCGTGCTGACCGTCATCGCCTACGTCGTCGCCGACCGCTTCACCGTCGCCGGCATGGGCGAGGCCTTCACCACCAACCTGGGCTTGAGCCACCCGCGCATCATGGCGCTGGGGCTGGCCATCGTCGCCATGGTCACCGCGGTGGTGGTGGCCACCGTGGGGATGATTCCCTTCATCGGGCTCGTGGTGCCCAACGTCGTCAGCCTCATCGTGGGTGACAACGCGCGCCGCTCCATTCCATGGGTGGCGGTGCTGGGCGCGGGCTTCGTGCTCCTGTGCGACATCGCGGGGCGGGTGGTGCGCCAGCCCTATGAGATTCCCGTGGGCACCGTGGCGGGCGTGGTGGGCAGCCTCCTCTTCCTCCACCTGCTGCTGCGGAGGGACGACCGTGTCGGCTAGCACGCTGCGCCTGGAAGGCCATGAGCGGCGGCTGCTCCTCCTGGGGGGCCTGGCCACCTTCTGCGTGGTGGTGTTCATGACCGTGGACGCGGGTGGCAAGTGGGACTTCGTGCTGCCGTTCCGCGCGCGCAAGGTCGCCACGGTGCTGCTGGTGGGCTACGCCATCGCCGTCTCCACGGTGCTGTTCCAGACCGTGGTGGAGAACCGCGTCCTGACGCCCGCCATCATGGGCTTCGACACGCTCTACCTGCTCCTGCAGACGAGCCTGCTCTTCTTCCTGGGCTCGCGCACCATGGCGAGCCTGGACCCCAGGCTGCTCTTCACGGTGGAGGTCGCCATCATGGTGGCCTTCTCCGCGGTGCTGCACCGCTGGCTGTTCGAGGGCGGCCGGCGCAGCGTCCACCTGCTGCTGCTCACGGGCGTGGTGCTGGGCGTGCTGTTCCGCAGCCTGTCCAGCTTCCTCCAGCGCCTCATCGCGCCGGGCGAGTTCGACTTCCTGCAGGACCGCTTCTTCGCCAGCTTCAACAACCCGGACTCGGACCTGCTCATCGTCTCCGCGCTGATGACCCTGGGCGCATCCATCCTGGGCTTCAGCCTGCTGCGCACCTGCGATGTGATGAACCTGGGGCGCGACGTGGCCATCAACCTGGGCGTGGACCACCGGCGCACGGTGTCGCGGCTCCTGGCGGTGGTGGCGGTGCTGGTGTCGGTGTCCACGGCGCTGGTGGGGCCGGTGACCTTCTTCGGGCTGCTGGTGGCGAACCTGGCGCACGGGCTGGTGCGCTCGCACCGGCACGCCCACGTGCTGCCGGCCGCCGTGTTCCTGGCGGTGATTGGCCTCTTGGGCGGTCAGCTCGTGCTGGAGCGCGTCTTCTCCTTTGGCGCCAACCTGCGCGTCATCATCGAGTTCCTGGGCGGCCTGATGTTCATCACCCTGCTCATGCGAGGCGTGCTGCGATGATCGAAGCCCGGAACGTGTCCCGCCGCTACGGAGACGCCGTGGTGGTGGACGACGTCACGCTCCAGTTCCCGGAGACGGGCGTGACGTCCATCATCGGGCCCAACGGCGCCGGCAAGTCCACCCTGCTGTCCATGGTGAGCCGCCTGTTGCCGCTGTCCTCGGGCACGGTGATGGTGGACGGCATGGACGTGGTCCGCACGCCCGGCGACGCGCTGGCGCGCAGGCTGGCCATCCTGCGGCAGGACAACGCCGTCACCTCGCGGCTCACAGTGCGCGACCTGGTGACGTTCGGCCGCTACCCGCACTCCAAGGGCCGCCCCACGGTGGAGGACCGCGCCTTCGTGGAGGGGGCGCTCCACCACCTGGGCCTGGAGCCGCTCGCGCACCGCTTCCTGGACGAGCTGTCCGGCGGCCAGCGCCAGCGCGCCTTCGTGGCCATGGTGCTGTGCCAGGACACGCACTACGTGCTCCTGGACGAGCCCCTCAACAGCCTGGACATGAAACACGCCGTGGCCATGATGAAGGAGCTGCGGCGCGCGGCGGACACGCTGGGCAAGTGCGTGGTGCTGGTGCTGCACGACCTCAACTACGCCTCCTGCTACTCCGACCACGTCATCGCCATGCGCGCCGGGAAGGTCGCCTTCCAGGGGACGCCGGAGGAGCTGATGCGGCCCGCCGTGCTCCGCGACATCTACGACATGGACATCGACATCCACCTGCTCGACGGGAAGCGCATCGCGGTCCACTACCGCTGAGCCCAGGATGTGACACGCGTGTCGCGCCCGGGCCGGAAGGACGGCGGATCCGGACAGCTGTTCCCTCTGGGACATCCTGGCATCGGGCTTGCTCAGGGGCCCGGGCACCATGTCCCTCTCCCGCGAAGCCCCTCCGAATCCCGGCCTGCGTCGTTGGGCCACCCGGCTGATTCTGTTGGTCGCGTGCGCCAGCGTCGTGGCCACGTCCGAAGGCACGTCCGCCGACGTCGTCTCCGAGCCCTACACGAGCGCGCCCCTGACCCTCACGACGGAGGCGCCCAGGCTCACGCGTCCCATCACCGTGAAGGTCACGGTGCCGAAGGCGCCGTCGAGGACCGCCGAGGCGGAGCTGACGGTGCAGGTGAAGGCGCGTTGGACGCCAGCGGACCCCACGCAGACGGCGCAACCCTGGATGCGCGTCTCGCTGTCCCGGACCGGGGAGTCTTTCGCCTGGCCCGCGCACTCCGTCGTGCTGGAAGCGGGGGCGGAGGTGCCGGCGCAGACCGTCGCGTACCTGGATCCGAACTGCGAGCTGGGAACAGAGTGTGGATGGGGCACGGACCTGACCATCGAGCTGCAACCGGACGCTGGCGCCGGCACGGTCGAGCTGGAGTGGACGGGAGTCGCCCGGGCGCGCGTGCTGAACACGTCCGACCTTCCCAAGGGCATGAGCGTGAGCGTTTCGGAGCCGTGACCCCTGACATGGAACCGCACATGCGCCCCTCCCTCCCTGCCCATGCCCTGCTGCTGCTGTTGACGCTGACGGCCTCCGCCTGTGTCCCCGAAAGGGATTGGGTGATGAAGGAAGGCCCGGCTGAATCCCTCACGTTGACCGCCTCTTCCCCCAGCGCCCATCCCCGGTTGCGCGTGCAGGCCACCGGCCGCAAGGGCTCCGGCGTGGAGGTGTCCCTCGTCGACATCGCCTTCGTGGTGGAGCCCCGCTGGGAGCTGCCCGGGGAAACCAGCACGGGGCCCCGGCCCTGGCATCGCGTCCGCATCGTGGATGAGCGCGATGACAAGGTCCTGGGCGAGTACGTCTTCGTGCTCATGACGCCGAACGTGCCGGGCGTCATGAAGTTGGGGTTCCCCGTGTCGATGGAGGACTCCGCCTCCCAGCTCGACGTCACCTACCGCCTCGAGCTCGACTGGCAGGGAGCGCCCGCCGAGGGCGCCATCCAGGTCGGCTGGAAGCCCCAGGTGACCGTGGAGACCGGCAAGGAAGACACGGACGACGTCGAGTTCACCTTCACGTCGCTCTGAGCAGCACGTCCTCGGGTTGATCTCCCTCCACGGAGAGTGAAAGCCTGTGCATCCCTCTTCCTGAAAGGCAGCCGGAGATGCGCGAGAAGAACCTGGAGTACACGTTGGATTGGATTGCCGTGCAGGAGCTGGTGGCCGAGTACGGGCAGGCCATCGACCATGGCAAGGACACGGGTGACTGGACCCGGTGGGAGCGGGTCTTCGCCCCGGAGGTGACGTCGGACTACTCCCGCTTCATGGGCGTGCCTCCCTCCACCGCGCCGCGCGCCGTGCTGGCGCAGTTCGGCAACAAGGCGCTGGAGTGTTTCACCCGCGTGCAGCACTCCACCGCCAACACGGTGCGCACGGAGTTCACCAGCCCCACGCACGCCACGGCGCACGCCTACGCGGAGGTGTCCCACTTCTTCACCATGAACGGCGTGCCCCAGGAGTGGACCCTGGTGGGGCGCTACACGCATGAGCTGGTGAAGACGGCCGCGGAGGGCTGGCGCATCCAGAAGGTCACGCTGGATCCCATCCACCACCGGGGCAATCTGCTGGGCCTGGAGTTCGCCCGGGGCAAGCGGCTCGGCACGCCGTGACTCCGGGCGTGCGGTGACGCGGCCCCGTCACCGCGCGCGCTTCTTCCGGGACCTGGCCGGAGGCTTCGCGAGCGCCTCCGCCTGCTTCCCGATGGTCTCCGCCAGGAAGTCCACCACCGCGCGCACCCGCACGTTGTGGGCCAGGTCCTCGTGGAACACCAGCCACACGGTCCGCTCCAGCGCCGGCAGGGCGTCACGCAGGGGCACCAGCTCCGGATGCAGGTGGCCGAAGAACGCCGGCAGCAGCGCCACGCCCAGGCCCTCTCGCGCGGCCTGGAGCAGTCCCAGGATGGACGTCAGCCGCAGCGCCACGGTGGCCTTCGCCGCGTGCACGTCCAGCCACTTCGACTCCGGCCAGCGCCGCGAGTCCTGCGCGTAGCCCACCACCGAGTGCCCCTGGAGCCCCGTGTCGAAGCGCACAGGCCCCCGGCGGGCGAGGTACGCCTTCGACGCGAAAGGCACGACCCCGATGGCAGCCACCTTCCGGGCCCGCAGCGACGCCTCCTGGGGCCGGACCAGCCGGATGGCCACGTCCGCCTCGCGCCGCACCAGTGAGAGTGACTCGTAGCCGGAGAGCAGCTGCAACTCGATCTCCGGATGGCGCTCCTGGAACGCGGCCAGCCACGGCATCACGTTGTGGACCAGGAAGGAGTCCGTCGCGGTGACCGTCACCGGCCCGGAGGGGCGCAGGTCCTCGCCGCTGGCGAGCCGCTCCACCCGCAGCGCCTCCGCCTCCACCGCCTCCGCGGCCGGAAGGATGCGCAGCGCCACCGCCGTGGGCCGCAGGCCCGTGGGCGTCCGGTCGAAGAGCCGCGCCCCCAGCTCCTTCTCCAGCACGGCGAGGCGCCGGCCCACCGTGGTCTGGTCCACCTTCAACCGCCGCGCCGCCGCGGAGAGGCTCCCCTCCCTCGCGATGGCCAGGAAGTGCCGCAGGTCGCTCCATTCGGGCATGGTCCGCACTTTCGCAGAGGCGCCCTGCGGAAACGGGCATTTTCGCAGACCCCGTCCCGCCGCCATCCTCCCCGGCGTTTCCTTCCACCGAGGAGTGCCTCCCGTGAAGACCCTGCCCAAGCTCGTCGCCGCCGCCGTCGTCGTCTCCGCGTTCACCTTCGCCGCCGCCAGGGGCAAGGAGTCCGCGGCGTTCCAGCAGACCGCCTATGACAAGCTCACCTGGACGGAGATGATGCCCGGCGGCCCGTCCGTGCACGTGCTCTGGGGCGACATGAAGAAGGGCCCGTATGCCCTGCTGATGAAGTTCCCCGCCGGGTTCGACTCGGGGCCGCACACCCACTCCGCCGGCTACCACGGCGTGCTGGTGAAGGGCCGCATGACGAACACCAGCGAGGGCGCCGCCGAAGCGGGCGCCGTGGAGGCCGGCAGCACCTGGGACCAGCCCGGCAAGGTGGTGCACCGCAACCAGTGCGCGCCGGACGCCGAGTGCGTGATGCTCATCGCCCAGGACAAGCCCTTCGACTTCGCGCCCGCCAAGGCGAAGTAGCCGCCCCGCGGGCCCGGCAACGCGTCAGACCTTGATGGGCACCACCAGGGACACGGCATAGCCCTCCGTGGTGTTGCCCGTCACGGTCGCCAGCTGCGTGGACGCGCCGTCGCTGAACACGTTGTCGCTGGAGAGCGAAATCTGGCTGAGGTTGCGGACGCTCTGCGAATAGCCGGACGTCGCGTAGACGGTGTCGCAGACGTCCTCTGGCAGGGCCAGCTGGGACGTGGCCACCTTGTTGCGCGAGGACGAGGTCGCCTCCACCGAGGGGTAGATTTCGAAGTGGATGTGCGGCCAGCGGCCGCTGTAGCAGGCGGGGAAGATGCTGGTGAAGGTCACCTTGCCCTCTTCATCCGTCACCTGCACCCCGCGCAGGTAGTTCTCGTTGGTCACGCCCGACGAGTACATCGAGTAGCGCCCCTCCTGGTCGCAGTGCCACAGGTAGATGGCGTAGCCCCGGAGCGGCGTGCAGCTGTCGTTGCTGGCGACCAGCGTGAGGGTGAGGGTGAGCGGGATGCCCGCCGCGACGCCGCTCGCGCCCGCGATGCTGGAGCGGATGTCGCTGCGGACGATGCCTGACAGCACCAGCGCGTTGGCTCCGTTGGAGCCGTCACCGGGATAGGGACCGGCCGTCTCCTCCGGAATCCGCGCACAGCCGGACGCGTCGTCGCTGCCGCCGCCGGAGTCCGGCCCTCCGCAGCCGATGACGGGGATGAGGCTGGTGAAGGCCATCCAGCGCAGCAGCTCCCGCCGGTCCGTGCGCTTCGCCAGGACCCGCAGGTCCTGCTGGAGTCCGTCGTGGTGGTTCCGTTCGTCGTCACTCATGCGCCCTGCCCCCTTGGAGTGACCGTGACGGTAGGGCAAAGGTCTTAAGCGAGTCCTAAGGCGCCGGGGGTGACGCGTTTTTGCAATCCAGGCGCGGGCTCCTGGCGTATCTGTCCCGCCACCCAGCAAGGGAGCAGACACCCATGACGAAGCGCGCGAGTGGTCCATTCGACGTCAAGCTCACCCCCATGGCGCCGGAGGCAGGCGCGGTGGAGGCGGCCCCGGGCCGGATGATGCTCGACAAGCGCTATCACGGCGCGCTGGAGGCCACGAGCCAGGGGCAGATGCTCGCGGTGCGGACGCCGGTGGAGGGGTCCGCGGGGTACGTCGCCATGGAGCGCGTCAGCGGGATGCTGGACGGCCGCGCCGGCACCTTCGCGCTCCAGCACTTCGGGGAGATGACGCGCGGTGCCCCCCACCTCGTCATCTCCGTGGTGCCGGACTCCGGAACCGGCGAGCTCACGGGGCTCGCCGGCTCGATGACCATCGACATCGCGCCGGGCGGGAAGCACTCCTACGACTTCCAGTACACCCTGCCAGAAGCGCCGTGACTCACGCGCCTCTCGTCACCCGGAGCCACGAAAGGGCTTGAAGGGCCGCGAGCCACGCGCCTCCCGCGAGCACATGCCGGAGCTGGTTCATCCGGGCCCACCGCATGGCGGTCTCCACGGCCGCCGGAGCGTCTGGTGATTGCATCAGCCGGACCATCGTGGGGATGAAGTACGAGAAGGTCAGCAACCGGTCGACGAGCGCCACCAGCGCGGCCGCGAGCCACCAGGAGCGCAGCGGCCCGGTGGCCCGCGTGGCGAAATAGAGGCTGGCCAGCGTGAGCAGCGTCAACGGCCCCGTGGTGACAAAGCCCCAGAAGCGCAGGCCCACGTCATCCTGGCGCGCTGCCTCCGCGGACCAGTGCGCGCCCGTGACGTCGAGCCACCGGGGGAGCGAGATGCGGTGCTCATAGAGCCCCGCGCCGAACGCGACGCCCAGGTTGAGCACGAAGAGCCACAACAGGATTTCCGCCGCGGAAGGCTTCAGGTTCATCATGGGGCCAGCATGCGTCCCGTGCCCACGAACGTCTTTCGTGCCCTTGTGCTGTTTTTCTCAATCCTGCGGTGTTCTCCATGAGCCCCCGGCACTCGCTGCTCGCCCAGATTGGCGCCGACATCGTCCGCTTCCAGGAAGCCTCCGCGGAGTTCGACGCGGCCGTGGGAGAGGTGCTCGCGCTCGGCCGCGAGGAGCTGAAGTGTCTGGCGCAGCTACACTTCGGAGGCCCCGCGCCCCTGAGCGCGGTCGCACGAGGCGCGGATGTGGAGCGATTGGAGCTCGCCGGTTACGTCCAACGGGAGGGCTCGGGAAGCACCAGGAGGCTTACGCTCACCGGGCATGCGCGCGAATGGATTGAAACCCTCTGGGGCCCCGTCCAGGCGGATGGCTTGCAGTTGATGGCGCCCCTGCCGGACGCGGAATTGAAGATCATCGCCCGGTTCCTGGGCGAGGCGAGGAAGGTGCAGGACCGCCACTCCGCTCGCGTGGCGAAGCTGCTCCAGGAGCCCGGAGGGACGCGAGCGGCGCGGCGGCGCGGTGGCCTCTCCGCAGCGGCACTCCACCGCGTGCGGCTCTTCATCGAAGCGCACCTCGCGCGGAGGATCCGGGTGGGCGAGCTGGCCCAGCGCTCGGGGCTGAGCGTCTTCTACTTCACCCGCGCCTTCCGGCAGTCCATGGGCATGACACCGCACGCCTACGTGCAGCAGCGCAGGGTGGAGCGGGCGCGCGGCCTGTTGAGCCACACGACCCGCTCCCTCGGAGACATCGCGCTCGCGGTCGGCTTCAGCTCACAGAGTCACTTCACCACGGTGTTCCGCCGGGTGACGGGGCTCACGCCAGCGGTCCTCCGGCGCGCGGGACGCTGACGCCTACGAGCAGGTCTTCTTGCAAGCCGGTGGGTTCGTGTTCGGCGGCACCGTGAGGGTCCCCCCGCAGATGTAGTACTGCGTCGAATTGCAGTTGGCGCGGTACCACTGGACGTTGGTCCCGGAGCCGGACTTGTACTGGGTGCAGTCCCAGTAGCTCCACTTGACGCCCCCCGGACAACTCGAGTCGGAGAAGCCGCCCGACGGGAAGTCCAGACATCCCGCGACGGCCAGGCCCGGATTGCACACAGCCTGCTCGGCAGACCCGAGCGACTCCTCCGGTCCAGCCTCGTCCATCGCCCCTCCACAGGCGGAAGCAACCGCCATCACGGCACCCAGGCACAGCGAACGCACGACGTGTCTCGACATGGATTGCCCCCTCACGAAGGCCTGCCCTCGCGGCAGGTGGCGGACACCCTACGCACCCCGCGGAGCGGATGGGATTAAACGCGGTTAAATCCACACGCGCCCCCCGCGGGCATTCGCGCCCCTTGGGCTCCATTCGTGAGGGGGGGTGAGAAGATCCGGCCCGCTGGGCGTAGAAGCAGATGACCGGCATTTCCACCGGAATGTCCCGCGCGGCCCGCACTCCTTCCCAGGCATCCACCATGGCCCGTCCCAAGAGTCCCCTCGTCTGGATCCTCCTCGCGGTCGGAGGCGCCTGCGCGTTCTGCTGCACCGGAACCCTGGGGCTCATGGCCCTGGGCCTCTTCGCCGGAGACAGCGACGCTCCCGGAACTCCAGGCACGGTGAACCGGGCACGCGGCGGCGGCAGTCCCGGCGAGCCCGGAGGCTTCGCGTTCGACGCGCCCAAAGGGTGGAAGACCCAGGAGGACGGGCGCTTCATCCTCGAGTGGGACGACCGGGGCGACACCCTGGCGGTGGAGGTGCTCCGGCTGCCGGCCCTGCCCGGGCTCGATGACGCCGAGGGCAAGCTCGCGAGGCTGTGGCAGGAGCGCATTGGCGCGGACTGGAACCGCGTGCCGCAGAACCCGCTGGTGATGCGGCGCTTCATGTCCAACGGGGCCCGCGCCTTCTTCACCGCGGCGGAGGTGCGCGCGAAGAACAACGACCGGAGCTTCCGCGTGAGCCTCTATCTGGTGGAGGCGGGCGACCGCCTGGAGCCGCTGGTGTTCATCCAGAGCTTCATGACGCCCGGGGGCCTGGGTGAGGCCCTGTCGGCCTCGTTCTCCTGGAACACGTCCTACGCTCGGCTGGAGGAAGCGCTGAAAGGGGTGCGCGGGAGCCCCGTGGGCCTGCCGCTGGTGGATGACACGGAGGTGGTGGGCCACTTCGTCTACGGCACCAGCACCGCGGCCCAATGGGTCAACGCCTATACCGGCGGTACCACCATGACGGCGGTCTCCTACAGCATCGACTACACCTTCGGCGCCAATCACGCGTTCCAATACAAGTACGGGGGCGCGTCCGGACAGGTGGGCGCGATGAGGTTCGGTTCCGAGGACGACCAGGGCACCTGGAGCGTGAAGCACGACGTGCTGACGCTCACCGGAGCGAAACGGACACGCCGGTACCTGCTCATCGGGGCGGCGCGCTCGCCGGAGGGAAAGCGCACGCTCTACCTCATGCAGGAGGGTCAGGGATGGTCGCTTTCCCCCGGCGCCATCGGTCGGGACGGCGAGCTGTACGTGGCGGTGGATTGAAGTTCCGCCCTGCCCGGTGACACCGCCCGGGGTCACCGGTGTTCCATCCGCCGGCCGGAAAGCGCCGGCCTTCCCTCACAGGAGATGGAACATGGCTGTCCTGCACCGCGGACTGCGGCTGGGTATGGCATTGCTCGCGAGCTTCACGGCCCCTGCCTGCGGGCCGGAGGCACCAGCCGGTGCCGCGCTGGAGGTGGGCGACCAGGAGCTGGAGGCGGTGCAGTCGACCCTGCCGCCCCTGAACCGCGAGGCGCTGCGACAGGCCATCGCGGGGCTGCCGAACGCGGAGGTGACCGGCGCGTTGGTCCGGGTGAGCGGCGCGGACGGGCGCTGGCTGGGCACGTCCGGCGTGGCCGACATCCGCACCGGCGCTCCGGTGCCCGCCGACGCGCACTTCCGCATTGGCAGCATGACGAAGACGTTCACGGCCATCGTCGTGCTGCAGCTCGCCGCCGAAGGGCGCGTGGACCTGGACCGGCCCGTCCAGCACTACCTGCCACGCCTGCTGCCCGCGGGCGTCTACGCGCCCATCACCGTGCGCCAGTTGCTCAACTTCACCCACGGCCTGCCCGGCGTGCCGGTGCCGCAGAAGGACCCCGACTGGTTCTTCGAGAACCGCTTCCGGCGCTTCAGCCCCCGGGAGCTGCTCTCCCTGTCGCTCCCCCAGGGTCCCCGCTTCGCCCCGG
The DNA here is from genome assembly GCF_003668895.1 of Corallococcus sp. AB045. Lineage (NCBI taxonomy): Bacteria > Pseudomonadati > Myxococcota > Myxococcia > Myxococcales > Myxococcaceae > Corallococcus > Corallococcus sp. AB045. The sequence goes on along the minus strand of NZ_RAWN01000007.1, from coordinate 79,851 downwards.
GCACGCAGCAGGAGTACGGCAACATCGGCTACCTCGTGGCGGGGCTGCTCATCGAGCAGGTGACGGGCCGGCCCTACGGGGACGCGGTGCGCGAGCGCATCCTGCGGCCGCTGCACCTGCGGGACACCTTCGTGCCCGGCAACGACGTGACCCTTCCCGGGCGCCATACGCGTGGCTACGAAGAGGTCGCGCCGGAAGAGACAGGCTGCCCGGCGGGCGCCATCGCCTACGGCACGCGCTGCCTGGTGGACGTCACCGAGGCCAGCCAGTCCGTGCCCTGGGCCGCCGGAGAGATGATCTCCACCGCCGAGGACCTGGACCGCTTCCTCGTCGCGCTCTTCCAGGGACGGCTGCTGCCGCGCAAGCAGCAGGAGGAGCTGTTCACCGTCCCGGACCTGCCCGCCACGGGAGGCGGCCGCGCCAGCTACAGCGCGGGCCTCAGGCGCCACGACATCAACGGCGTCATCTTCTGGGGTAAGACGGGCGACCGGCACGGCTACAACAACGGGATGGGTGCCACGCGGGATTTGCGCCGGCGCATCATCTATTCGGTCAACACGCTCCACATGGGAGGGGACCAGCCGGACATCGCCGTGCGGATCATCATGGCGGCCCTGCAGGGGCCCTCCCAGCCATAGGGGGTTGGGGCGAGATGGGGTTAGCCTGCCACGTCACATTGACTGGAGGCTCCCATGTCCGCGCTCGACAAGCCTGTCATCATCGGTCGTTCAAGCTCGCATTTCACACGCATTGCCCGGCTCTTCGCTGCGGAGCTGGGCGTCGACCATTCCTTCCAGGTGGTGCGGGACCTCCTGTCCACGAACCCGGAGGACTATGGCGGCAACCCCGCGCTCCGGATCCCCGTCCTGAAGACAGCTCAAGGTGCCTGGTTCGGAGCGCTCAATGTCTCCCGGGAGCTGTGGCGGCGGTCGAACTCCAGGCCCCGGGTGGTGTGGCCGGAGGACCTAGACGTGCCCCTGCTGGCGAACATGCAGGAACTCACCCTGCAAGCCATGGCGACAGAGGTGACGCTGGTCATGGAGAAGATGGCCGGCGCCGGTGAAGGCACGACCCACGCACGCAAGCTCCGTGAGTCCTTGGGCAACATGATGGCGTGGTTGGAGGCGAACGCGAGCGCCGCGCTGGCCGCCCTTCCACCCGAGCGGGACCTGAGCTACCTGGAGGTCACGCTCTTCTGCCTCGTGACCCATCTGGAGTTCCGGGACGTCCTGCCCACGGCCTCCTATGAAACACTGAACCGCTTCTGTCAGCAGTTCGCACAGCGCCCATCCGCCAGCGCAACCCTGTTCCGCTTCGATGTCTGACCATCACCAAGAGCTCCACTGATGTCCGTCGCAATTCTCATCACCTTCAAAGCGAAGGACAGGGACTCACTCTACATTCCGGTTGCCACCCAGGGTGGCGTACCACGCTTTGTGGCTTCCCACGGCGGAGAAGCTCGGACTCAAGTGGGTTCCCCAATTCGAGAATGGCCCCATTGTCGAAGTGGGAAACCTGCCGGCAGTGATGGATGAACTCCGGAAGCTGCGGGATGCGCTGGCAGGCAACCCGAAGAATGATTCGCTTCTCGAACGCATCGATTGGATTCTGGAGAAGTTCAGCGAGCTGGACATCGCCGAGGTCTCCAGAATCGCCATTGGTTGATGACTGAGCCCGTCCTCGCTCTACGGCCGCCGCGGTGTTCTCTTCCTTCGCGCGCCCACCGCGCCTGACGCAGCGCCTCGCAGGAGGCGGCGGAAGGTGGGGCACTCCATGTGGCTTGGCGCGGGGCAGGACGCGGCGTGCCGCAGGCCGTCGCGCATCGCGCTCAGCTCGCGGATCGTCTTGTCCAGCTTCTCCGCCTGGGCCGCGAGCATCTTCCGGTCGATTCGCGGTCGCCCGTCCGGTGCGAACATGAGTGCTATCTCATCGAGCGAGAAGCCCGCGGCGCGCCCCATCGCTATCAGCGCCAATCGTTCCAGCACCTCGGGCCCGAACAGACGGCGCAGCCCCCGCCTTCCGATGGAGGCGATCAGCCCCCGCCCCTCATAGAAGCGCAATGTCGAGGCAGGAACGCCGGAGCGCCTCGCCACCTCCGTGATGTCCAGTTCAGTCATCCTCTTGACCTCAAGTCGACTTGAAGTGGCACCCTGCGGCTTATGGTTCTTGAAGGCAAGCAGGAGGAGCTCCCCATGGATGACACACGCCAGCCCGAGGACGAGCAGACGAAGCTGTGGAACGGCACCGCCGGACACGCGTGGGCTGAAAACCAGGAACTGCTCGACGCGATGTTCAAGCCGTTCGAAAACCTGCTCGTCGAAGCAGTCGTCGCAGGCTCCGCGAGCCAGGTGCTCGACATCGGTTGCGGCACGGGTAGCACGACGCTTGCCGTCGCTCGTCGGCTGGGCACGAAGGGCCGCTGCACCGGCATCGACATCTCCGAGCCAATGCTCGCCGCCGCCCGGGCCCGGGCCGCTCAGGAAGACACTCCGGCCCGCTTCCTCCGCGCCAACGCGCAACTGCACGCCTTCGAGCCCGCCAGCTTCGACATGATCATCTCGCGCTTCGGCGTCATGTTCTTCGATGACCCCGTCCGGGCCTTCGCGAACCTGCGGCGTGCCGCGAAGAACGACGCCGAGCTCCTGGCCATCGCGTGGCGGAGCCCCTCGGAGAATCCGTTCATGACGACGGCCGAGCGCGCCGCGGCGCCGCTCCTGTCGAACCTCCCTGTCCGCCAGCCGGACGCGCCAGGGCAGTTCGCCTTCGCGGATTCGAACCGGGTTCACCGCATCCTGGAGCAGAGCGGCTGGGCCGGAATCGATATCCGCCCCATCGATGTGACCTGCACCCTGCCCGAGAAGGAGCTGGTCAACTACCTGACCCGATTCGGGTTCCTCGGGAGGGCCCTCCAGGACGTGAACGAGAAGACTCGCACCCAGGTCATCGAAACGGTCCGCGCCGCGTTCGAGCCCTTCGTGCACGGGGCGGAGGTCCGCTACACCGCTGCCTGCTGGAAGGTGGGGGCCAGGGCGTCAGCGAGCCCCTGAGCTTTCAACACAGCCCGGGATGAACCTCCTGGCGGAATGCATTCGCCAGGAGGCTCCAATCCGAGGAGTCAGCTCAGATGGCGACGCAGTTCGTGCCGTTCGAATCACAGGCGTAGCACGTGCCATACCAGCACACGTTGTTACCGCCCGGGAAACCGCAGCGCATTCCGCACCAACCACAGTTGCTGAGGTCGGTGTAGGTGCTCGTACACACGCCGTCGCACACCGCTTCGCCATCCCCAGAACAGGTGAGCTCGCTGCCGACGCTGGTGACGTCGGAGGTGTTCGCTTCGTTCTCGGGCTGCGGATTCCCACCGCAGCCGGCCAGCAACGCGACGCAGCTCACCATGAGCACTGCTGCTCTCTTGAACATGACTGTTTCCTCTCAGGTCCGGATGCAGTTCTTTAGCGGTCCCGGCACGGGTAGCCGGGGCGGACCTGAAAGTTCTCTAGACCATTATTCCTGAAACTCACAGACAATCGCCAATTCAATACACACAGTGAAATCAGGGCATTTCACGGCCCGCTGGAGCCGCGGCGGCGGTCCAGCGGATCCTGCTTTGTCTCCACGCAGGTGGCCCCCTGGGCCTGGGCCCTGCGGACCCGCGCATCGCAGTGCTGCCACGCCCCCGCGGGTGTGGCCATGCTCCCGCCGAGGTGGACCGCGCATGAGGGGGTGTGTCCCCAGATGTCGCCCCGTATCCAGTAGAGGAACGTCTCCGTCATCTCTCCCGGCCGGGAGCATTCGATGTAGTGCGGCTTGCCGTCCGCCTTGAAGAACGCGCTCGTCGTCGCGTTGGGGACCTGCTTCTTCGGCGGAAGGACCGTTTCGAATCGCGCCTGGAAGCCCGCCACCCGGGTGCCATCGGCCGCGAGCCGGATGGGAGGTGTCACCGGCTGGCCCGCGAACTCGTCGAAGAGCCCATCCACCACCACGGACCCGTCTGGCATCGCCGCCACCATCCGGAGGAAGCCCGAGGCATCGGGATTGCGCTTCACTTCCGCCGCCGCCTTCCGGTAGCGCAGTCCCGGGCCGAGCCCCTTCTGGAACCGCGCATCCACCGAGCCGTCCGCCTTCAAGCGCACCAGGCCCGGAGCGCGCCAGGGGCCCTCCGGCGGATCCACGGCGGGGACGTAGTTCTGGGCGAGCACGAGGCTCCCGCTCGGTCCAAGCCCCATCTCCGACACGCGCATGAAGCGGCCCTGGGGGTATTCCCCCTCCTGCCGGAAGGTCTTGTAGGTGGGGTCGAGCCGGCCGTCGGACGTCAGGCGCATGACGTGCGCGCGCGTCTCTCCCTGGACAACGTCTCCCACCCCGACGACCGAACCGTCTGGACGGGGAGCGATGAGGCTCAATTCGATGCCGCCCTCCCCCTTCATCACCCAGGAGATGAGAGGCGTGTTGAAGCGCGTCTCAGGCTTCCACTGAGCGTTGAGGGCGAGGACGGGAACCTCGGACCGGCTCCCCTCGGGTTGGAACCGGCCGCTCAGGAAGAGGCCTCCGTCGGCCCGGGCGCGGACCTGCTTCAACACATACCAGCCCAGCCTGAGCTCGTTCAGGACCGAGTCGAAGCGCTCGGCGCGCTCGAGGGCACCAGCGGGGGTGAAGCGCAGCAGCCACAGCGGCACCTGCTTCAGGTAGGTCTCGTCTGGCGTTGACGCCGCGACGATGAGCCGCGACTTCGCATCCACCTCCGCGGTGATGATGAACGACGAGGCGCCCACCTTGTCGAGCAGCGCCGCGCGCACCTTGCTGTTGTAGGCGTCCGCCCTCGCCCCCGCCGCCGTGTGGCGGACGAGCTCATGGGCAATGCTCGCGGGCCCGCTCTCGCCTCGGGGAGCCTTCTCGTCGCGGGAGGAATACGTCGCGATGTAGCCCCCGGAAGGCACGGCGAGCAGTTGCACCAGCTCCTTCATGCGGTCCCGGTCGGACGCGGCTTCGAGCGCCACGGAGGCCGGCGACGTGTCGCGCTTGCCCAGGGCATCGATGACCACGACGCTGCCCACGGGCTCGCCGTTCAATCGATTGCAGGTGTGCCCCACCACGCCCCAGGCCCCTTTGGGCGCGGGGAGGACGGCCACGAGCTCGCAGTCCTCATTCGGCTCGTGGAACTGGTCATTGGGTGACCAGATTCCGTCCTCCTCCGCGAAGGCCCCACCGCCCAGTGCGAGCACGAGCAACACCGTGCCCGCGTTCCTCAAAGCCTGCATCGTGCGCTCCCGTTTGACTCAAGGTCGCACCATGGTGTCACGCCGCGTGCTCCCCTGGAACCCACGCGCGGGTGAGCGCTTCAAGCGGGCCAGTTGCCTTCCATGGGATCCGGGCCGTCCGTGAAGGCGCGCACCAGGTGGGTGCCACCGACGAAGGCGCCTGCCCATGAGCCGCCCTTGCCGCCGAAGGACTCCTCACGGTCGCCACGCGAGCGCAGCGCGTTGATGCCCACCTTGAAGGCATGGAGCCGCTCCGCGATGCGCCGGGCAAGCTCCGGGTCGTCCGTCGCCACCGAGGCCACGAGCGCGCCGTTGGAGACGTTGGCCTCCCGCAGCAGCTCCTCCTCGGAGTCCACCGACACCAGGACGTCGACGGGGCCGAAGGGTTCGCGCAGGTAGAGCTCACTGTCTCGCGGGACGCCGAAGAGCAGGACGGGCGGCAGGTATGCGCCCCGCTCCTGCCGCGCGGTGAAGGCGTCCTCCGCGACCATCCCCTGATGCAACACCTGCGTGCCCTGCTTCCGCGCCTCGGCGATGAGGGCGCGGAGCTCCTCGACCTTGCTGGGGGAGATGAGCGGCCCGAAGTCCACGTGCGCCCCCAGGACAGGATTGCCGACGCGCAACGAGGAGACCGTATCGACATACGTCCGGACGAACTTCGGGACGAGCGACTTTTCGACGACCCAGCGGGTGTAGGCGGTGCAGCGTTGCTTGCCGAAGTCGAAGCCCGCGCGAATCTGTTCGCCGAGCCCGTCCCAATCCGTGAAGTGCGTGATGGCGTAGGCGTTCACGCCCTCCATCTCCAACGCATAGCGCTTGTCCGTGTCACGCAGGCGGCGGTGGACCTCACCACCGTTGGCGCGGCCGCCAATGAAGGCGACGCCCGCGATGTGGGAATGGCCGACGAGCGCCTCGGAGAGGTCCCTCCCGCGTCCGCCGACGAGCGAGACGGGAAGGCCCGCGCGGCGCAGCAACGCGAAGGCGAGCGTGAGTGAGACGCCGCCGCCCTGGGTCGGAATCTTCGCGATGACCGAGTTGCCCGCGAGCGATTGCACGAGCACGTTGAGCAGCAGGACGGAGAAGGGATAGTTCCAGGAGGCGATGTTCGAGACCAGGCCGAGCGGCTTGCGGCCATCGATCATCCGGTCCATCTGCTCCAGGTACCACGCGATGCCCGCGAGACACCGGTCCACGTCGTTGGAGGCCGTGGGCAGCGTCTTGCCGATATCCCACGCGAGAATCCGGACCAGCAGGTCCCGGTGCGAATGGAGCAGCACCACCGCCTCCGCGACGGCGCGCGCGCGGTCATCGAGCGGACGGGCTGCCCAGGGCGCGAACTCCGCCGCTGCCTGCTCGACGCCCGCGGCGACCTGGGCCGCACCCAGCAGCGGCAGCTCCGCGAGGACGCTGCCGTCAATGGGCGAGACAGCGTTGAACCAGGCAGGCGGCTGGACCCACCCTCCAGCGACGGAAGAGAGCAGCCGGCCCTGGGAGTCGAAGGCTTCCGGCACGGCCCTCCGGGCCTCGGCCAACAGGAGACGACTTTCAAGATGACGAAGGGGCTCTCCAACACGTTCGGTATCCAGCATGGGTGCTCCTCCTCGCGCGTTGATGCGCGTTGAATCCATTGAAGCGCCGGCCCATGACGAGCTGCGGCATGAGCGCAATATCGTCATGCACGCCCCGTCTGTCTGGGGAGGCAGGCAAGGGCCCGGTCCCCGGTGCGTCCCGGACGTAAAGGTCACTGCCCCAGGATGAGGATGGCCCTCCCCGCGACGAGGGACCGCTGGCGAGCGGCGGCTGCTTCTCCAGCAGCAACCACGGCCGCTCTGGCGACGACCGCCATCACCGGCCCGTCATGGCAGACTGCGTCCATGACCCGCTCTTCTTCTTTCGCAGTCGTCGCGGCGCTGAGCCTGGTGTTTGTAGCCACGGCCTGCACGCCCCCAGACCACGCCCAGGATGAACTGGACCTGCGCCAGTTGGTGAAGGCGCAGACCGAGGCCTGGAACGCCCACGACGCCACGGCATGGACGCGGGACTTCACGGACGACGCCGACTTCATCAACATCGTCGGCACCGTGTTCCAGGGCCGCGCGGAAATTGAAACGCGCCACGCCGCCATCTTCGCGAGCATCTTCAAGACCAGCCACGCCGAGGTCACCGTGCGAAAGATCCTCTTCCCCAGCGAGGACATCGCCGTGGTGGACACGATGCACGAGGTCACCGGCCACACGGGCCTCCCTCCGGGGGTGCAAAACACCGAGGAGGGGCTGCTGCGCACGCAGATGCGGTATGTGCTGAAGCGCACCCAGAAGCAGTGGCGCATCGTCGCGGGCCAGAACACCGACGTGAAGCCCGCTCCCAAGCCCGCCCCCTAGACATGGATGAGGGTTTCATCCCCCACCCGAAGGCCTGGGCGGACAGGGATGCACTCCCGAAGCCGTACCGGTGGCGGCTGGCGGAAGTGGCTCGCGAGCGGGCCTCGAAATGAGCCAGTGAAGGCACGGCGCGTCACACATGCGCCCTGGACAATTGCAGCCACCGTTCAAGTGATTGCCACGCATGCGGCGGGCAGCCACGCTCGCTCCCCATGGGACACAAGCGGCTGATGAGGATTGGCGTTGTCGGCGGTGGAGCCATGGGGTGCGGCATCGCACTCGAGCTCGCCATCGCCGGCAGACAGGTGGTGCTCTTCAACAGGCAGGCGGAGAGCAGCAAGGCAGCGCGCGCGAAGCTGGAGCGCGACGCCGCCCTGCTGGTGGAGACGGGGATGCTCGGCGCCGAGCAACGCACCACCGCGCTCGCGCGCATCCATCGCACCACGGTGCTCGCCGAGGCCGCCGTGGTTCAGGACCTGGTCATCGAGTCCATCCCCGAGGACCTGGCGCTCAAACAGCAACTCTTCAAGGAGCTGGACCGGCTCGCGGCACCGGACACCCTGCTCGCCACCAACACCACCGCGCTGAGCGTGACCGCCATTGCCCGCGACTGCGTGCACCCCGAGCGCGTCCTCTCCGCGCACTACTACCTGCCCGCGCACCTGGTGCCGCTGGTGGACGTCATCCCCGGCGAGAAGACGTCACCCGCCGCGGTGGAGACGGTGCGGCGCTTCCTCGAGGAGTTGGGCAAGTCACCCGTGGTGTTCGCGCGGGACGTGCCGGGCTCGGTGGGCCCGCGCCTGCAGCAGGCGCTCATCGGCGAAGCGCTCCGGCTCGTGACGGAAGGCGTGGCCACGCCGGAGATGGTGGACCGCGTGCTCACCCAGGGCATCGGGCGGCGCCTGGGCGCCTCTGGCATCTTCGACCGGCTGGACCTCGTGGGGCTGGACTTCATCACCAGCATCCTGCGCGGCTCGGGGCGTCCGGTGCCGCCGGTGCTTGCCCAGAAGGTGGACCAGGGCGAGCTGGGCCTGAAGACGGGCCAGGGCTTCTATCCGTGGACGCCGGACAGCGCCGCCGCCTTCGAGGAGCGCATGGCCCGCCACCTCATCACGCAGCTGAGCGAGGACCGGGCCGCGGGCCGCATTCCCACGCCGGAGTCCGGGGAATGAGCGCCGACGTCGTGCTCGTGGATCCTGCGGCGCTGTCTGACTTCATGGCGGACGCCGTCCGGGAGTACACGGCGTGCACTCCGGAGCTGCCGCCCCGAAGCTGGGCCGTGCTGCTGGGGCGCTTCACGGACGACGCGATGCACGTGGAGCGCGTGGGCTTCGCCACCAACATCCGCGAGACGGACGACACCGTGATCCAGGAGTTCGAAGCGGCCATCATCCCCCGCTTCGGCGCCTGCTACGCCAACGGCCGGCGCGGCTACTGGTGTGAGCCGCGCGAGCTGCTGCGCATCACCGCCGAGGCCGAAGCCGAGGGGCTGGAGGTGCTCGGCTCCATCCACCTGCACCCGGACTGGCACCGCATCGGTCCGCCCCACGAGCGTGGCCTGCGCGTCAGCCATGAGCCCACGCCCATGGACCGGCACCTGTTCCAGGGCAGCGGCTGGCCCCTCAACATGATCCTCTACCTGGAGCGGCGCGAGGGCAGGCTCTATCACTCGCTCGGAGCGTGGACCCCACCCGCCGACACGGCGCCGGAAGCGGGCTGCCGTGCGCTCGCCATCCGGATGCGCACTCCGGAAAGGGGCGAGAAGTCAAAGAGCGTGACGCCTGGAATTGGCAATAGCGCTTGAACCTACCGCCAGACCGCGCTGAGAAAGGAGGAATGCCCCCTCTTCCAGGATGCTCGGCGCTGGTTGCCACGCGAAACCGCTGGGAGCTTCTTGTCGGTCGTTCATTGCCCTCCATCCACCAGCAGACCCACGCGGTTCGCGAGGTCGTCGTGGTGAATGACGGTGCGTCATTCAATGCCGAGCAGCAGGCGGCGCTGCGGGGATTACTCCATCCGCTGCCTCTCGTCGTGCTCGACAACCGGAGGCCCCCAGGGGCAGCGGGCGCGTGGAACACCGGCCTGGAGTACCTGCTCGCCCTCTCACGAGACGGATTCGTAGCCCTCCTCGACGATGACGACACCTGGGAGGCGTCGCACGTCGCCGAGAACCTCCGTGCCGCCGAGCGCGCGCGGGCAGACATCGTCGTGTCTGGACTCCGGCTGGTGATGGATGGCCTCGAGCGGGAGCGCGCGCTTCCGGAAGGACTTGTTCCCGGCGACTTCCTCGTCGGGAATCCGGGATGGCAGGGGTCGAATACGTTCGTGTCCCGGCGCCTGTGGGCGACGGTTCGCGGATTCCGGGATGGGCTTCGGAGCCTCAACGACAGGGACCTCGCCATCCGCCTGCTGAGGGCGCAGAGGAGCAGAATCGCATACACTGGCCACTGGACGGCGACCTGGCACCTGTCCACCCATGGGGATGCGCTGTCGTCACCGCGCTCACCGGCGAAAATCTCGGGTCTGCGCTGGTTCTGGCGGCTCTACGGTGGTGAGATGTCGGAAGCCCAGGCCGAAGCGTTCTTCGCGCGCGCCGAAGGGCTGTTCGGCGTGCGCCGCACCGAAATCGAAGCGCGCGGGGAAGATGTTCCCCCGCACCAGCAGCCGTGGGGGGATTTGCATGAGAGCGTCTGAGAGCAGCTTCGGCAGGCCGCCGAAGGCATCAGGCCGGTGGCTGTTCCCGCTACGGATGTGGTACCGGGCGCGGGCGTGGTGGCGCCATCAGCGCGTCTCCCGAAGCCTCACACACGTGCTTGGACCTCAGTACCGCCGCAGCCAGGAACTCATCGAGATAGACATCACCTATCTCTGCAACCTGAACTGCTTCAACTGCAACCGCTCCGTGAGGCAGGCTCCGGAGGCACTCCACCTGCCTCTTGAAGCCGTAACCTCTTTCGTCGATCAATCCCTTACACGGGGAAAGCGCTGGCGGCGCATCCGCGTGCTGGGCGGCGAGCCGACGCTCCACCCCGCCTTCTTCGCCATCATCGAGGAACTGCGCCGCTACCGCCGGTCGCATCCGGAGTGCCTCATCGAGGTCGTGACCAACGGTCATGGGGAGGCCGTCCGGTCGAAGCTTTCCCGGCTGCCAGCGGACATCTGGATCGAGAACTCCGCCAAAACGGGCGAGGTACAGCCGGCCTTCGGCCCCTTCAACCTTGCGCCGGTGGACGATGCCGCGTACCGGAACGCCGACTTCCGCAATGGCTGCGCCATCATGCGCGACTGCGGGATGGGACTGACGCCGCTCGGCTACTTCCCGTGCGCCGTGGCGGGCGGGGTGGCGCGCATCACCGGAGAGGGCGGCCGGCGGGAGTTTCCCAGCGATGACGATGACATGGCGGACCTCGTCGAGCGCAACTGCCGGCTGTGCGGGCGTTTCCGCGACGGACACTACGTGCCCACGAACCTCCGGCCGGCGCTGCTTGAGGAGCGCATGTCCCCCTCCTGGATTGCGCTCTATCGGGCCTGGTGGCGGAGGCACAAGCCGGGCCGGCCGCTCCCCATGGTACTCGCCGGCGAAGCAGCCGCGCCTGTGTCCGCGCCAACGGCCTCCCGTTTCGAGAAGCAGACATGACGCCGGAACTCGCAGGATTCGGACACGCGCGGACCGTGAGTGTTGCCGGGGCGCTTGTGGCGGCGGTCGCCAGCGAACCGCACGTGTGGAACTCCGAGGTGGTGGTCGCAGTCAACGTTCACGACCAGGCCGGTCCGCTCGCCCGCTGTCTCGAATCCATCGCGAGGCAGGAACGCCCCGCAGGCGGCCTGGGTGTCCTGGTGATTGATGACGGTTCGAGTGACGACTGGGCGGTGACGGTCGGACGCTTCCGACAACGGCTTCCGCTCATTGTCTGCCGCATGCAGTGTGGCTCTCCTTCTCGAGCGCGCAATGCGGCGCTCTCTTTCGTCGACGAGGCGATGCGAAACGCACGATGGGTCGCTCGGCTCGACGCGGATGACTGCTTCTCGACCGTGCACTCCCTGGCCGCGGCGTGCGAGTTGGGCGACCGGCGCCATGCACACTGGGTGCTCGGAGGGAACCGGCTCGTCCGGGACGGACGGCTTCTTGAGCGGGAGAACCCCGCGACGGATGCGCTTCTTCAACCGGTCGATGTGCTCTCCGTACTGAGGTCCATGGCCGAGGGCACCGCCGGGAACGAGCTGCCCTCATGCAACCTCCTGCTGCGTCCACGAGCGGGTTGGCGTTACCCGGAGGTCTGGAGTGCCGAGGACCACTGGCTCGTCGCGGACCTGCTGTTGAACCACGCTCCCTCGGGCGCGGTGCTCACGGACCCGCTGTACTGCGACTACAATCTGGGAGGAGACGTGACTGCGGCGAACCGGCGTTCAGAGCGATACCTTGCCTCACGGCAGGCGCTGTTCGCGCAGGCGCAAGCGTGGGCGGTACGGCAGGGCCACGTACGATGATTCTGGGGGCGGGCCAGGAGGGAGTCGTCCGGCGCGTAGGCGACTTCGTCGAGAAGCGATTTCATCCGGGCGCCATCGACACATCAAAGGTGGACTGGTTGAGCCGCGCACTCCGCGGCACCATGCCATTCATTCCCGAACCGGAGTGGACGTTCACAGAAGAGGCCTGGGTGCTGTTCTATCCCTGGTTCGAGACCTGTCCCGCCGAGGACCTGCCCCTGGACGAGCTCAGGGACTTCCTCCTCTTCTGTCTCGAAAAGAATCTCGTCTGCGCGAACATCAAGCGCGCGAACTTCCGTCGGCGTCCAGGGGGCGGACTGACGTTCGTCGACATCGGTTCGTGGATCGTCCCGATGAACGTCGACTACTTCCGTGACGCCGCGGCGCGGGCGTTTACCCTTGCCGCGCTCGGGTGGACGGATGAGGCGCTTCGACAGCGCAGCCGGGAGTTACGCGAGGACGGCGCGCTCACGAGCCTCCCTGGCTTCTCCGACTTCTACCGGGAGTTGCTCACCGAGCATGCGCATCGGCAGTGGCGGACCGCCGGATTGCCAGAGCAAAGCGAGCTCGCACCGGCCTCCGACGTTACGCTCCTCATCAAGGCGTGCGCGATGGATGTGGCGGTGCTCCTCACGCAGGTGCGGCACATCGTCGGGCAGCTCGAATCCCCGCGCCGTTTCGCGAGACGCGTCCTCCTCGTGGACCCGTTCCCCGGACCATTTCTGCGCGAATACGCGCCGGGGGACCTACCGGGCCTGCTCACCTCGGCACAGCGACTTCTGCCGGAGGGAACCCTCGACGAGGTCTGGGTTGCGCCCCAGGAGCCGGGACTCATCGCGGCAGTGAACGCGATGTGGTTCGGTCTCGCATGTGAAGCCACGCACTCCGCTCGCGGCGTCCCCATCACTCCGCAACTCTGGGGCTTCGACCAGGTACGGACCCGGTATGTGCTCCAGTGCGACCTCGACGTGCTCGTCGGCCGTGGCGACTTCGGGCACGACTATCTTGAAGAGATGCGGGCGGCCGCATCGCCGGAGGACGCCCTGGGAGTGGCGTTCAACATCCCGCAGCCCGCGGGGGTGGTGTCCCAGCCGTACGATGCGCCCTCCGGTGCGTTCGTCCCAGAGGTGCGCTGTGGCTTGCTCGACCTGGAGCGGGTTCGTGCATGCCGGCCGCTTCCAAACGAACTCGTCAATGGGCGGCTCGCGCGCTCCTGGTACCGCTCGCTCGAAGGGCACCAGCAGCGGCATGGATTGAGGACCCTGCGCGGCGGCGATGCACGGACCTTCTACGTCCACCCCCCGAACGCCTTGAAGACGGATGAGGTGTTCCTCGCCCGTGCACGTGACCTGGTCGGACAGGGACGCGTGCCAGACGTGCAGCGGGGCCAGTGGGACCTCATGGGGCACGCCAAGGACTGGGCGTATGAGCCACGCCGTGAGTCTATCGTGTTCCTCATCAAGGGGCGGAACGCGGGCCTGTCACGGGTGCGGCGCTGTCTCGGAAGCCTCGCCATGCAAGAGGACCCGCGCTTCGGAGTCGTCCTCATCGACGATGCCAGTGAAGGGTTGTCGCCGTGGCGGCTGGGCCCACTGCTTGAGCCATTCCGGGACCGGTGCACGCTGGTGCGGCACGCACGGCATGCGGGACGAATCCCCAACTTCCGGATGGGCATCCGTGAGCTCTGTGCCGACCCGGAAGCGCTCGTGGTGGTACTCGACATGGATGATGCGCTGCTGAGCCGCACTGCCGTCGGTCGGCTACGAGCCGAGTACGAGCGGGGCTGCGATGTCGTGTTGGCGTCCATGTTCCGGCCGGACAAGCCGACGAAGCTCTACCACCCCGACTTCGTCGAGCCTCGGAGGCACTGGGGCGGCGAGGTATGGATTCACCTGCGCGCCTTCAGGAAGCGGCTCTTCGACGCCATCCCGCCAGAAGACTTGCAGCTCGACGGACGGTGGATCGAGCAGTGCACCGACTACGCGACGATGCTCCCCATCGTCGAGGCGTGCCGACAGCCCGTGTACATCCCGGAGTATCTCTACTTCCACGAACGCTCGACGCCTCGCACACCCGAGGTGCGAGCCGTCAAGGACGACATCATCCGACGCATCCTCGCGAAACGGAGCTGAGCGGCATCCACTGGAGCGAGGCTGAGAAGCATCGTCCTCGGGAACCCTCGCGGTCTGCCCACATGCACCGTGAGCAAACCGAAAGGGCCCATACCCCTCCCGCCTCTACGCAGCGGCGTCGGGCGCCTGCTGGAGCTCCGACGCGTCGCTGACGGCCACCGTGCGCGTCTTGGCGATGAGCAGGTAGATGGCCGGCACGAAGTAGAGGGTGAAGAGCGTGCCCAGCGCCATGCCCGTCACCAGCACGAGCCCGATGCTGTTGCGCGCCGCCGCGCCCGGGCCCGACACCAGGACGAGCGGGAAGTGGCCCGCGACCGTGGCCACCGTCGTCATCAGGATGGGACGGAGCCGTTCGGAGGCCGCTTCCTTCACCGCCTCGAGCTTCGATTTGCCCTCCTCCTGGAGGCGGTTGGCGAAGTCCACGATGAGGATGCCGTTCTTCGCGATGAGCCCCACCAGCGTCACCAGCCCCACCTGCGAGTAGATGTTGAGCGTGGTGGTGAAGCTGTCCGTGAAGTACGGCATCATCGGGTTCGGCATCCGCAGGAACGTGGTCACCAGCGCGCCGAAGAGCGCCAGCGGCACCGACCCGGCGAGGATGATGAGCGGATCCCGGAAGCTGTTGAACTGGGCCGCGAGCACCAGGAAGATCAACACCACCGCCAGCCCGAACGCCGGAGCGAACGAGTCACCCTCCGTGCGCAACTGCCGGGACTCGCCCGTGTAGTCGATGCGGTAGCCCGCGGGCAGGATGCGCGCGGCCTCCGTCTCCAGGTAGGTGAGCGCCTCGTCCAGTGGACGGATGGCCACGCCGCTGAGCTTCACGGCGTTGAGTTGCTGGAAGCGGTTGAGCGACCGGGGCGCCACCTTGTCCTTGATGGACGCGATGGCCGACAGGGCCACGAGCTTGCCGTCGGGACCGGTGACGTGGATGTCCTTGAGCTGCTCCGGGGTGAGACGGGAGGAGCGCAGGACCTGCGGGATGACCTTGTAGCTGCGGCCGGCGATGTTGAACCGGTTGACGAAGTTGCCACCCACGGCGGACCCCAGGTCCTGGCCCACGGTCCCCAGGTTCAGCCCCAGCTGCGCCACCTTCTCGCGGTCCACCTCGAGCTCCGACTGGGGCTGGTCGAGCTTCACGTCGATGATGGGCGGGAAGGCGAACATCCCGCTCTGCGTCGCCTTCTCCTGGAGCTGCTGCGCGAAGCCCAGCAGCTCGTCCGCCTCCGCCGTGGAGGCGATGACGAACTCCACCGGGAAGTTGCCACCGCCCGGCAGCGCGGGGGGCTGGAGGGTGAACGTCTGGACCGCCGGGATGGTGTTCACCCGCTCCTGCGCCTCCGCCAGCACCTGCGCCGTGGTCCGCTGGCGCTCCTTGTACGGCTTCAGCACCAGGCCCCAGAAGCCATTGCTCGGCTGCACGATCTGGAAGTTGAAGCTGGACTCCGGCATCTCCATCAGCAACTCGCTCGTCTTGGTCACCGACGGCTTCAGCTGATCCAGGGTGCCGTTGGACGGCGTGCTCATGATGCCGATGACGAAGTCCTGGTCCTCCACGGGCGCCAGCTCCCGGGCCGACTGGTTGAACATCATCAGCGCGAGCACGCTCAGGAAGATCCACGCCGCGTAGATGGGCCCGCGGACGAGCAGCGAGCTGTCCAGGGTGCGGGCGTACGCGGCCCGCAGGCGCTCGAAGCCGCGGTTGATGACGCCCGCGAGTCCCTTGTCCTCGTGGCCCGCCTTCAGGAGCACGGAGGACATCATCGGGGAGAGCGTCAGCGCCACCACGCCCGACAGGGTCACCGCTCCGGCCAGCGTGAGCGCGAACTCGCGGAACAGCGAGCCCGTGAGGCCGCCCTGGAAGGCGATGGGCGCGTACACCGCGGCGAGCGTGAGGGTCATGGCGATGATGGGACCCACCAGCTCGCGCGCACTCTTGATGGCGGCGTCCACCGGGCGCAGTCCGGCGCGCAGGTGGCGCTCCACGTTCTCCACCACGACGATGGCGTCGTCCACGACCAGGCCTACTGACAACACCACCGCGAGCAGGGTGAGCAGGTTCACCGTGAAGCCGAACACCTGCATCAGGAACACCGTGCCAATGAGCGACACCGGAATGGCCACCACCGGCACCAGGATGGAGCGCACGGAGCCCAGGAACAGGAAGATGACCACGACCACGATGAGCAGCGTCTCGCCGAGCGTGCTCACCACCTCGTCGATGGCGTTCTGGATGTAGTCCGTGCCGTCGAAGGCGACGCCGCCGTGGATCTGCTCGGGCAGGTCCTTCTTGAGCGAGTCCATCTCCTTGCGGATGCGCTGCATGACGTCCAGCGAGTTGGCGTTGGGGAGCGACCAGATGCCGACGAAGACGGCCGTCTCCCCGTTGAGCGTCACGTCGGTGTCGTAGTCCTCGGCGCCGAGCACCACGTCCGCGACGTCCGACAGCCGCACCACCGCGCCGCCATCCTTGCGGACGATGAGCTGCTTGAACTCCTCCACGGAACGCAGGCCCGTGTTCGCCGTGAGGTTCACCTGCACGAGCGAGCCCTTCGTCTGGCCCACGGCGGCGAGCGAGTTGTTCGTGGCGAGCGCCTGGCGGACCTGGATGGGGCTGACGTTGAGCGCGGCCATCTGGTCCGGCTTCATCCACACCCGCATGGCGAACGTGCGCGCCCCGAGGATGTCCGCGCGCTGCACGCCCTCCACCGAGGACAGCCGGGGCTGCACCACGCGCACCAGGTAGTCGGACAGCTCGTTCTGCTCGAGGAAGTCGGAGGTGAAGTTGAGGTACGCGATGGCGAACTGGCTGTCCGCGGACTCGATGCCCATCACGGGCACCTGCGATTCGGGCGGAAGGTCGCCGCGAACCTGGTCGACCTTGGCGCTGATTTCACTCAGGGCGCGGTTGGCGTCGTAGTTGAGCTTGAGCCGGGCGCGGATGATGGAGATGTTCTGCGAGCTCGTGGACTCGACGTAGTCGATGCCGTCCGCCGCGGCGATGACGCGCTCCAACGGCGTGGTGATGAAGCCACGGACGAGCTCCGCGTTGGCGCCGACGTAGACCGTGGTGACGGTGATGTCGGCGTTCTCGCTGCGCGGGTACTGCCGCACGTTGAGGGAGCGCAGGGCCTGCAGGCCGGCGATGATGATGATGAGGTTGACGACCAGCGCCACGACCGGGCGCCGGATGAACAGGTCGGTGAGTTTCATGGGTTCGCCTTCTTGCGTCCCTACGGGTTCACCGGCTGGGGAGCGACCTCGATGGGCGGCGCCAGCGCGTTGTTCACGACGACGCTCGCGCCATTCCTCAGCTTGAAGACGCCGCTGCTGACCACGGTCTGCCCGGGCTTCAGGCCGGACGTCACGGCGACGTAGTCACCCCGGCGCTCTCCCAGCCGCACGAACTGCTGCCGCGCCAGCAGGGCCGTCTTGCCCGCGGCGTCCTTGCCCTCGGCGAGGGTGAACACCGAGTCACCGTACGGGGCGAAGAGCACGGCGGTGGCGGGAATGGCCACCACCTGCTCGCTGGCGTCGGAGAGCACCTCCACGCTGACGAACATGCCGGGCAGCAGCCGGCCGTCCGCGTTGGGCACGGTGGCGCGCATGCGCACGTTGCGGGAGGACAGCTCCACCTCGGGGTTGATGGTGGTGAGGTCGCCTTCCCAGGACTCGCCCGGGAAGACGTCGACGCGCAGGCGCACCTTCTGGCCCTGCTTCACCTGGGCCAGCGCCTGCTGGGGCAGCTGGAACTCCACGAGCGCGGGGGTGGAGGACTGCAGGGACGCGATGGGGTTGCCCGGGGAGACGAGCTGTCCCAGCTCCACCTGCCGGATGCCGATGCGGCCATCGAAGGGAGCGCGGATGGTCTTCTTGGCGATGAGGGACTTCAGGTGGGCCACGGTGGCGGAGGACTGGAGCGCCCGCGCGCGGACGGCATCCAGGTCCGACTGGGTGTTGGCGCCCTGGGCGTTGAGCTTCTCGGCGCGCTCGCGGGTCAGCCGCGAGAGCTCCGCGTCGGCCTCGGCGCCGGCCAGCTGGGCCTGCTCGCTGGAGGTGTCGAGCTGGATGAGCACCTGGCCCTTCTTCACCGAAGCGCCGTTCTCGAAGCGGATGTCGTTGACGACGCCCGGCAGCTCCGCGCTCAGGGTCACGCCCCGAAGCGCCATCACGGTGCCCACGGCGCTCCGGGTCCCCTGCCAGCCGAAGGACTCCGCCTGGGCGGACGTGACGGACTCGGGCGGCTGCACGAAGGTCTCACCGGCGCTGATCATCGAGACGATCTGGCCCGCCTTGACGGCGACGAGCCCCGCGAAGACCGCGAGCAGGAGCACCACGCCGATGATCCATCGCTTGAGGCGGCTGGCGCGGGGCGGTGAGGACGAAGGCACTTCAGCAGAAGGGGCATGCATCGTGGGCACTCGAACCGGCTGGCGGGAGCAGCCGTGTCAGGGAATTCGCCGCCCTGTAGCCGAACCGCCGTGCGTTTGCGCCCTTGAAAATCTGTTCAGGTTGTGACCACTCCCTGGGTTGGCCTGGGGTGCGATTTTTTCGAGCGGCCACGTGACGAGCCCGTTACGGGCTCGTGCTGGATGTGCCGGAGCAGCCAGGCGGCGGACGACTCAGCCTTCCACGGGACGGGTGAGGCCCAGTGTGTCCGCGTAGCTGTGCAGCCCGCGAATGTGATTGCCACCGTCGACGGCGAGGGTGTCACCGGTGATCCATGACGCGAGGTCGCTGCAGAGGAACGACACCACCTTCGCCACGTCCTCCGGCTCGCCACACGGTTTTCCGAGCGGCGTATGGGCGAGGAACTCCCGCCCCATGGCGCCCTTCATGAGGCCGGCACCCTCGGCCAGGGGGGTGCGGATGGCGCCCGGGGCCACGACATTCACACGAATGCCGTACCGCCCCAGCTCCGAAGCCGCGACCTTCGAGAAGTTCGCGAGCCCCGCCTTGGAGGCGCAGTAGTGGGCGAGCCCATCCGTCACGGCCGTCTGATTCAACGAGGAGATGTTGACGATGGAGCCCGGCTGCTTCGCGGCGACGAGCGCCCTCGCGAGCGCCTGGGTGAACAGGAAGGGCCCCTTGAGGTTGATGGCCAGGATCTGGTCGAACTCCTCCGCCGGCAACTCAAGGAGCGGGCGGAGGGTGGCCGACCCTGCGTTGTTCACCAGGATCCCCGGGAGGCCGAACTCACGCGTGGCAACCTCAATGGCCTGCGCCACGTCCTCCGCACGAACCACGTCGCCCGCGAAGGGCACGGCCCGCGCGTGCCCCTCCATCATCCGGTTGAGCTCTCCGGCGGCCGCCTCCACCTTCTCCCGGGTCCGCCCGAAGAGAAGGACGTTGGCTCCGTCCCGCATGAGGCGCGCGGCGATTCCCAGTCCGATGCCCTGGCCCGACCCCGTCACGATGGCACTGCTCGATATCAGCTTCATGGTGGCTCCTGTGTGCTTCGCGGACGGGTGTGAACCTACTTCACCGCGCGTGCGAATCGAACGGCACGGTCATGGGCGTCGGCCGCGGCACGACGTCCCCTGTCTCCCGTACAGCCGAAGGACGCGGCTCACCCTGGCCTCGCCGATGCCCAGCAGGCGGGCCCCGCGCCCGTGTGCATTGCAGGGACAATCCAGGGATGATCCAGCACGTCCCGCCCCGCCCTGGGGCGACGCATGGGATGGGTGCCGCGTTGAGTGAAGAGATCGTCTACCGCCATGCCATCGAGGGGCTCTTCCTGCGCTCCGTGGGCACGCGCCTCACGCCGGAACTCAAGGACCGGCTGCGGGCCATTGGCCTGGACCTGGATGAGAAGATCCCGCACCACACGCCCCGCCACGTCTTCGCGGAGGCCCTGGGCATCACCGCGCGCCACCTGTACCCGGACGTGGACGCGAATGAAGGCTACCGGCAGCTCGGCATGGCCGTCATCAAAGGCCTGGAGCACACGCTGCTGGGCAAGGCGCTCGTGTCCCTGTGGCCCATCTTCGGGCCCGACCGGGTGCTCTCCCGCATGCAGGAGAGCTTCGCCACGGTGAACAACTACCTGAAGACCGAGCTCATCACCCACGGCCGCGCGAACCACACCATCAAGGTGAGCGAGTGCAACGGCAACCCGGGCTACCACATGGGCATCATCGAAGCAGGGCTGACCCGGGCCGGCGCGAAGAACATCCGCGTGGAGCCCTTCGACTTCAACGGCCACGCCTGTTCCTACCGCGTGCGCTGGGATTCGTAAGTCTTCAGCGCGGGCTCCCACCGGACAGGACCGGACAAGGGCGAGCTCGGTTCAATCGGGCGCAGCACCCGCCCCTGGATATCGAGCGCCAGAGCCTCGGAGGCCTCCCCCAGCACCTTGCCCGTTCGCAGATCAATCCGTTTCCCCATGATGAGCACCGTGTCGCCTGCCCGGAGCAAGCCGGAGTCCGGCGATTCGCTCAAGACGTTCGGTGGAAACCCCGTCTCCACGTTCCAGAGCCACAGCCGTTCTCCCCACCGGCCATCGGGCTCAACGGGTTTGACGCGCTCCTGCAGCAGGGCATGCGCCCCCAGGGACGCCACCAAATCCCCAAAGGGCACCACTCGAACGGTGCGCTGCTTCAGGTCAATGACGGTGTCCACCGCCTTTGAAGGCCCGGGCTCGGAAGAAGCCAACAACGACAACAGCCTTCCGTCGCTTCCGGACAAGCCGACGTACCTGTCCGAAAACGGGAGAGAGACCCGCCAACCCAGGGGTTGATGAACCCTGGCGCCGTGCAACTCCACGGGGCCAAGTTCCGGCTGTGTCTCGCATACCACTACGACCTGCTCGTGCACCGCGTCCGCGAACACCAGGGTTGCGTTGCAGCTCGATGGGACCCAGGTCTCACGGCGTCCATCCGCATGTTCGAGAATGATGGAGCGGTCCGGAGCGCGCCGCAGCATTCCTTCACCCATGGGTTGCAGGATGTCGTCGCCCTGGAGGAGCGGGCCTCCCTCCAGCCGGCGGTAGCGGCGCACGGGGGTGTCTCCCTCCCAGCCGAAGTGCGAGCTGGAGCTGACCGGCCCCCGGCATGTCGCGGATGCGAGCGTGGTGTCCTCTTGGGGCCAGCTCTCTTTTCCGTCCGAGTTCGTGTCCTCCACCACGTCGAACACCGCCCACTGACCAGAGGGATCCAGCAGGACCTGCCCAATCAGGCCGCGACCTGCATCAAGCACGCGCTCGGTCCCCTGAAGCAGGTCTCGCACGACGGCGACAGGGCGCCCGGCCTCGGGACGCAGGTAGAGAAGCCGCAGGCCATCCCGGGAGAAGCTGGCGCGGAGGGGAGGCTGGGGGCTCGTCGTGTCAGGTATTACCTCCGAGGCCAGCACCTTCTCCTCGCGGGCCTCCACGTCGAGGAGCCAGAGCGTGGTGTCACGGACCAGGACGAGAAAGCGTCCCGTGGGAGCTACGGCGAGCACCTCGTCGATGCGGATGCCTGCTCCGGGCTCCAGGAAGAGGTACGGGCGAAGCGCGTCACCCACGATATTGCCGTGGTAGCCGAAGACGGTCTCGATGCGCCCATCGCCGTTGGTGTCCTCTCGTGCCTGGCAGGCGAGGATCCACCGCCCGTCCGATGCGGAGTCCAGGAGCAGGAACGGATGCGCGGTGCCGTAGTCCTCGGAAGGGGTGGAGGGAGCCACTGCCGCCACATGCGGCGTGAAGAAGGTCGGACGTGACGCGGGCCCCTGGGAGGCGCACGCGGACAGCATCACGGTGAACAGCAAGAGATGAAGACGCATATGACCTCCGTCGCATGCTCCGGCAGAGTCTGAATCCGGGGTGCTCGGCATGGTGGCGACATCCTTTATTCCCTGTCTTTTGTTCCCATGCACTTTGACAACTGACGCCTTCGCAAGGTTCTGAGGAGTGCGTACTCAAGCTCGCACGGCCGTGCCTGCTCGCGCTGACAGAGCAGTCGACCGAAAGTGCACTTCCAGCGGGGGCCACGAAAGCCGGTGGTCTCCCAGAGCTCGCCCCAGGGACAAGCGGCCCCGAGCATGCCGGCACACCGATGATGTTCCTCGGCCTGGACAGTGACGACGACGCCTGGTCTGCCGACAGTGACCTGTCTTCCCTCCGTGAAGAGGTGCTCATGGGAACCAGATTCTGGGGCACCCGGTGGCCAGGCAGAACGAAGTGTTACGCGAGGTCCACCAGGCAGCCGTGAACCGGCAGACGGGCAGTCCTGACGACGGGGGCTTGCTGATGCAGTACGCACGGGACGAAGTCCCGAGCGCGAAGCAGACGTCCCTCGAAGCTGATGGACGCGCAGTGGCTGGACGTGAAGGAAGCAGTGAAATGAAGGGGATCAGGAGCGTTGCCCTCGCAGCGCTTCGTCGTCCCTGACACTGGGGGGGCAGCGCGGACCGCGTCATTCATCCAGTTCTTCGACTCGGCATTGCAAAGTCAATTCCTACCCATCGAACCATGGACGCAGAGGATTGACGCGGAGCACAGCGCTCCAGGAGAATATCCCGTACGATGTGCCCGCCAATGCTTTCCGTCTGAGCCTGCAGCAGCGCGACTGGGAACCCAAGAGGAGGCAGTCATGCATCGTCATTCGGTCGAGAGAGTACGCGATGAAATCGCAACCACGAGGAGGCCGTGGCCCGTCCTGCTCGCTGCGCTATTGCTGGGCTCCACGGGCTGCTACCATGCCGGGCGACACGCGGTGGCGCAGCAAATGCAAGCATCATTCAGAGAGGCCCGTCTGAGCGAAGCGCTCAATGATGAGCGGGAGTTGTCTCAGAAGATGCTTGACCTGGAACTGGCCGCCGTACGGCGCTCCGTGGACGTTGAGCGCGACAATGCCCTCACGCTGATCCTGGGGCAGCCACTGGCAGGTGGCGGAGGCAACGGCGAGTGCAGTCCCAAGTGGAGCGGCGGCAAGGCTGGCAGCCTGCTGTGCGACATCGACTTTCGCATTGAGCGACTCCTGTCGGTCCAACACCAATGCCTCACGGGTTCGACTGACGGAGTGGCATGCGCCGAAGCATCCGTGCTCGGCCAGGTGCATGCCTATGTGGAATTCCAGAACAAGAGGGCACGCAATGAAGCCTCGCTCAAGGATTTGGCGCGAATGATCAACCTCACGCGCAAGTCGCGAGGGCTCTCCGCGCTGCCATTGACGTGTTCGACGAGCGGACTCGAAGAGCTCAAGGCCCCACTCTCCAAGGCGAGCCCCGGGGAGGTGGGAATCCCCATGGCTCAAATCTATGTCACCGACTGCACCGATGAGCTCGCCACCAGGCCACCGCAGATAAACACCGGCCTCATCCCGGACGCGCAGCGTGAACTCGATGCGCTCTCCACTGGCTTGGATCAATCATCCACGAACGCGAAGACGGCCAAGCAAGAGTTCGACGCGGCCCTCGCTGCCTACAATGAAGCGGTGTCCAAGGAGAGCGACACCAAGACGGCCTTGGAGAACGTGAAGACGAAGCTCGAACTGCTTGGCACCGCCAAGGGCAACACGCACCTCCCCGAAGAAGCCGCCGACGCCGCTGCGCGGTACGACGCAGTGGTCCTTGCAATCAACCACATCCTCGAAGGCAAGCCGGCGGACAAGAGCGGTATCGAGCGAGCATTGGTGACGGCGATCAACATCGACAAGCTCGAGCAAGCAGAGCGGCTGCCCGTCCTACTGCTTGAAGCGGAGCGGCTGCGGGGCCTGACAGAAGCAGCCAATGCCCGCCTGGCGCATGCGGAGCGGCAGCGCACCCTGCTTCGGACGCGCATCGAGGCGCTTGGGGATGAGCTCCGCCTGCTCCTGGAGGCGCGACGGATTGCGGCGGGCCCCGCGCGTGCCTGTGCCACGGCCAAACCCTCCTTGATGGAGTCACTCCAAGAGGCGAGCGGCACTTGCAAGATCGATCTCGCTACCGCGCTCATTCACTACGGGAACTCATGGTCCGTCGGTGAGCGACGGGCACGTGTCGCCCTGGTCCAACTCAACGGTGACCTCCATCAGCAGGCGCTCGATCTCTCCGCTGTTGCCCTCAGGCAGTGGGAGAACGTCCTGGCGGTACCAATCAATGCCGTGGTGGAGAGGCATGCAGGCGGCGTGAAACCAGAGGACCTGGCGCGCCTCCTCGTGGAGATCGCAGGTTTCACCGCGGTTGGCCTCGCCACGGCTCTTTAACCCCTGACCCAAGGTGGGACGATGATTGGCACTCGATGGATGTTGGTCGGATGCACCCTGGTGGTGATGGGCTGCGGTGGCGTAGGGCCCGAGGTCCGCATCGCCGGGACAGTTGAGGTGTTCCAGAAAAGCGAGCAGGCCTTCGTCGACATGCGGCGGGAAGTCGTGCGTGAGCGGCAGGCACTGATGAACGCCCAGGAGGCAACGGACGCGCGGCTCCGGGCGGAGGTCGACCAGCGAATCGCCGCATACAAGGTGGCGGGCGACGAGAAGCGCCAGAAGGTGTTCGCGGAACTCCTGGCCGCGACGAACACCGCCGCGGAGGTGAGCGATGCGCTCGAAAAGCAGGCGGAGCAACACCGGATGATCCTCGCCGAAGCGAACACGAAAGTGGCCATCCGCCAGGACAAGCTGAACGAGGTGGTCGCGAAGCTGTCGGCGCTGGGGCAGGAGCAGTCCATCGCCGAACAGGCGAAGTTCATGGCCGACTACCTTTCGAAGACGCAGGGGGAGTTCAAGAAACTCAAGGAGGCCGCGGAGGCGGCGCTCGCTCAGGAGAGACAGCAGACGGAAGCCCTGAAGGACGCGAGCGCCCCTCTCACGCGGCCCAAGTGACGTGCTCGGAGCATAGAACGACAGTGGCATGCCTACGACAAGGGAGATGAGGTCATGACAGTCGACGAGAAGCTCAATGAGCTGGGGATGGCGTGGATCCGCATCTACAAAGCGGTGAATCTGCTGGCGGATCGAATCGATGACGCCGATGTAACGGAGGGCGAGCGCGCGATGATCGCTTTGCGCTTTCCGACGCTGCGCGCGGACCGCGACGCGATACAGGCGCGCATCGTGGCGCTCACCGCGAACGCAAGCGAGCTGGGGCTCGTGAGTGATGACGCCTTTCAGCAGATGAAGAGTGTCGTCGCGCAACTGCAATCCGTCACGAAACAGCAGGCCCTCGTGACGCAGCTGCTGAACGTGGCGACGGACGCGGCGGCGGCGGCGCGCTCGATCACCGGCTGAGGCAGCCGCAGCGCGACACGGCGGCACCAGGGGCTGCTGGACAACGGCGTCCCCGTGGTGGCTTGCACTGAGCTCGAGGCCACTGGGACTCCCCCAAGCAGGCGGGACTTGGTCGCGGGGCCCGCCGGCTTCGCGACCGCCTGGGTCACCGTGCCGCTCTCAACCGCTGACGCCGCCTTCACTTCCGGCGCGGGAGCAGGCTCCTCCTTCTTGCTGCATGCGGCACTGCTGAGCACCGCGGAGGCGAGCAGGACGTATGAGATTGGAAAGGCCTTCAACGAAGGCTCCGTGATGGGTTTGGCCGCGTCATCTTCGACGCCGACCGCTGACGCTGGATGTCAGACCGCATCTGTAGAAGGTCATCCCGACGATGACCGACAAAATCACCTTTCCTGAAGAACCAGCATTTCAGGATCCGATCAAAACACCTGGGCGTCTTCGTCAGTCCATGGGGTCCGCGCAAGGAACCGCCCTGCTCTCCGCGGAGCGGCTTT
Organism: Corallococcus sp. AB045; assembly: GCF_003668895.1. Classification (NCBI taxonomy): domain Bacteria; kingdom Pseudomonadati; phylum Myxococcota; class Myxococcia; order Myxococcales; family Myxococcaceae; genus Corallococcus; species Corallococcus sp. AB045. The sequence goes on along the minus strand of NZ_RAWN01000007.1, from coordinate 53,915 downwards.
CCTTCGCCTTTCCCCAGGGGACGCCCGTACTCCGCGATGTCTCCCTTCACTTGAAGGGGGGAACATCCGTGGGACTGCTCGGCGCCAATGGCGCGGGCAAGACAACGCTCTTGGGGGCGCTCACCGGCACCGTGCGAGGAACGACGGGAGGCTCGGTGCGGCTCGACGTGGGTGGGCTTCACGCCCGCCGCGCCATCGGGTTCGCGACGCAGGCCATCGCGCTCTATCCCGTGCTCACGGTGGAGGAGAACGTCGGGCACCTGGCCCGGCTGTTGTTGGGGCGCAGAGAAGCGAAGGCCGCCATCGCGCGGACCCTGGAGGAGTTCGCGCTGGGTCCCATTGCCCGCATGCGCGTGCATCACCTGTCGGGTGGGCAGCGGCGGCTCGTGCATCTGGCGGCGAGCTTCGTCCATGCGCCTCCCATCCGGTTGCTGGATGAGCCCACCGTCGCGCTCGACTTCGAAGCCCGCCAGCTGGTGGTGCGCCGGGTACGCGCGTGGCGCGAGGAGGGCGCCGCGGTGCTCGTCACCGCGCACTACCCCGAGGACATCGAGGAGCTGTCCACGGAGCTGGTGCTGCTGCGGGACGGGAAGACTCGTGACCTGGGGGAGTTGGGCACCGTGCTGTCGAATCAGGTTCGCACGCTGTCGCTGCGTGGCGCGCGTCCCGACGCATCGTGGGAACTCACGCTCGCCACCAGCAGCCTGGAGGAGGTCCGCTCCAAGCTGGGCGAGGTCCCCTCCGATGTCCACCTGTCCGAGCTGCGCCTGTCCGGCAACCGGCTCCGCGACATCCTGCTGAGGGACCCGTCCCTGAGCGCCTTCGCTCGGGAGTCAGAGGGGCCATGAATCACGACATCGCTTCCAGTGCCCCCTCCGCTCCCAGCGGCGTGGCGGGTTTTGTCAACGTAGTGCGTTGCTACGCCCTGACGGAGTGGCGGGTGCTCGCACGCGAGCGCACGGCCATGGTGTTCATCTTCATCCTGCCCGCGGTGCTCTCCGCCATCCTGGGCCCGGGTGTGTCGGGGCTCGACACGGCTCCGGGCGCCATGGGCCGGGCCACCATCGGCTTCGCGGTGATGTTCAGCTACATGGTGGTGACCTACTCCGGTCACGCGTTCTACCGGGACTTCTGGTACCACACCGACGGCAGGCAGGCGCTGATCCGCCCCTCCCGGCTCGCGTTCGCCATGGGCAAGGTGCTGCCCGCTTGCGCGATGTCCTTCGTGCAGCTGCTGCTCTTCACGGGCTTCGCGGCGGTGTTCCTGGGCCTGCCGCTCAACGGCAACGTCCTCCAGGTGGCCCTCACCGGCGCGGCGCTGGTGACCAGCGGTTCGGCCCTGGGCTTCCTCCTCTTCGCCATCACGCGCAGCACCGCCACGCTCTCCAACCTCTCCTACCTGGTGCTGGTGACGTTCAGCGCGGTGGGTGGCGCCATCGTCGCCACCGAAGCCCTGCCGGGTTGGTCGCGCACGCTCGGCTACGCCACGCCGCACTACTGGGCCCTGCGCGCGCTCAACGAAGCCACCTTCGGCGCAGGCCGCTGGAGCGTCGTGCTCCAGAGCACCGCCGTCATCCTCACCTTCACCGCTGTCTGCGCGACCGCCGCGAGTCTGGCGTTCGACTTCCGGGACCAAAAACATGACACGACCTGAACAAGACACGGCGGACCGCCCTCGGGCGCCCGTCATCCAGCGGCTGCTCGGGGACCCGCGCGTGGCGCAGGCCCGCCTGGGCAAGCGCATTGGCCGCCTCCCCTACTTCACGCGGGTGGAGTCGGCCACCGGCCCCATCACCCGCATGGAGGGCCGGGACATCCTCAACTTCGGCTCCAACAACTACCTGGGGCTCGCGAACGACCCTCGCGTCATCGCCGCCGCGCAGGAGGCTTCCGCCCGCTGGGGCGCGGGCGTGACGGGTTCGCGCCTGCTCAACGGCAACCTGACACTCCACGAGGAGTTGGAAGAAGCCCTGCGGCGCTTCTATGGCCGCACTGGCGCCATGGTGTTCTCCACCGGCTACGGCGCCAACCTGGGCCTGATGAGCTCGCTCCTGGGCCGCAATGACCGCGCCTGGGTGGACGAGGAGATGCACGCCTCCGTCCTGGACGGCGTGTGGCTGGCGCGCGCGAACATGAAGCGCTTCGGCCACAACGACCCGGAGCACCTGCTGGCCCAGGCGAAGGACGACACCGCCTCCGGCCTCTGTGTCGTGGAGGGCGTCTACTCCATGCGCGGAGACCGGGCCCCGCTGCGCCGGTTCCTGGAGGTGTGCCGGGAGACGCGGCTGGCGCTCGTCGTGGACGAGGCGCACGGCCTGGGCACGGTGGGCGCGCGGGGGCTGGGCACCGTGGAGGAGGACGGCGTCGTCCAGGACGCGGACTTCATCACCATCACCTTCTCCAAGAGCCTGGGCTCCTGCGGCGGCGCCATCATCGGGGACAAGGCCCAGATTGAAGCGCTGCGCGTCCTCACGCGGCCCTTCCTCTTCACCGCCGCCAACACGCCGGCCTCCGTGGCCGCGGCCCTGGCCGCCCTGCGCATCCTCCATGAGGATCCGGGGCTGGTGGCCCAACTGAAGGAACGGGTGCGCTCGCTGCGCGAGGCGCTGGTGGAGCGCGGGCTGCGCCCCATTCCGTCCGACGGTCCCATCGTCAGCGTGGAGGTGGGCGCGGACTTCGACACGCTCCAGGCGTGGAGGCTGCTGTGGAACCGGGGCATCTACGCCAACCCGGTCATCCACCCGGCGGTCCCCGCGGGCCACGGCCTGCTGCGCCTGAGCGTGATGAGGACGCATGAGGAGCAGATGGTGCGCACCGTCGCGGACGCGTGCGCGGACGTTTTCTCGGACTTGCAGCTGTCCCATACGGGACTGGGGAAGGTGGCATCATGAAGCGCACACATCAGCTTTCCAGTGGTCAACCGCTCACCATGCAGACGCTTCGCGCCCATGGCGTGGACGTTGAACGCATCCTGTCGGAGCTGGTCAGTGACCCCGCCTCGTGCGGCGTGCTGCTGACGGGTTCGCTCGCGGCCGGAAATGGCACGCCCAGCTCGGACGTGGACCTGATGGTGCTGGTGCCGCACCGCACGTCGCTCATCTCCACGAAGGAGGGCGTGCGCTTCAAGAACAGCCGCTTCAGTGAAGCGCTCCAGTACTGCGACGGCATCGAGGTCAACATCGAGCTGGCGGAGCGCGGCCGCGTCGCGGAGATCATGACGTGGATGACGGCCATCGCGCCGGCGCTCTACAAGCCGTCCGAGCTGAAGTTCATCCCCATCATCGACGGCCCGGAGCTGCGCTTCCTGCACCGGCTGCGCGTGGGATTGCCGCTGATGAACCCGAGCCTGGTCGCGAGCTGGCGGGACGAGTTCCTGGTGGAGCTGCTGCCCACCTACCTCACCGTGCGGCACTTCATGGAGGTCCACGAGTACCTGGAGGACGCCATCAGCCACCGCGCCGTCAGCGAGGAGTCCAGCCGGCACGTGGCGCGCATCGCGGTGGAGGAGGCGCTGGTCTCCATCCTCGCGGCCCTGGGGATAACGAGCGCGGCGCGCAAGTGGCTGCTCATCGAGTCGCGCAAGGCGATGGCCACCGCGGGTGAGGTGGACCGGGGCCTGCTCGAGGAAGGGCTCCTGCTCCACGCGGACTGCGCGACGGGCCCGCTGGGCGGGTGCCTCACGCGCATCGAAGCACTCCACCAGCGCATGGCCCAACGCATGTCGGCGGAGCCGGAGCTGGCGCGCGCGGTGGAGTTCCTCCAGGGCAGCATCGACTACGTCCTCGAGCACCAGGGATGAGCGCCTCCGGATACACGGCTCACCCGGTCCGCGCTCCCGCGAGGACGCGGCTGGGGGACGCACTGGGACAACTCTACGGGGCGGAGCGCGCGGAGGCGCTCGTCCGGGAGCTGACCCAGGCGGCGGAGGGCGTCCGCGCGTGCCTTCGGCCCGGGCGCGCGGCGGTGGACGCGCGGCCCGCGGTCATCGCCGTGTATCCGGACCACGTGCTCGATGGGGACATGGCTCCGCTCGCGGCGCTGCGGCGCTTCCTCCTTGAGGAGGTGGGCGGCGTGGGGCCGGCCCTGCTGCATGTGCTCCCGCCCTATGTGTCGGACGGGGATGACGGCTTCGCGGTGGTGGACCACCAGGCCGTGCATCCGCGCCTGGGGGCGTGGGAGGACCTGGAGCGGCTGTCGGAGGTGAGCGGCGGGCTGATGCTCGACCTGGTGATGAACCACGTGTCCACGTCGCACCCGGCGTTCCGGGACGTGCTGCGCGGGGAGGGACGGCCAGGGGACTTCCACCTCTTCTCCGAGCCGCGGGCCATCGAATGGGGCACGCGGGTGCGGACCTCCTCCATCCTCCAGCGCTTCGACACGGGGACCCGCGCGGTCTGGGCGTGGTGCACGTACGGGCGCGCACAGGTGGACCTGAACCACGGCTCGCCGGACGTCTTCCTGTCCATGGCGGGGACCCTGCTGCGGCTGGTGGAGGCGGGCGCGCGGGTCGTGCGCCTGGATGCCATTCCCCACGTGTGGAAGCGCGTTCCCGGAGGGCCGCACCAGCCGGAGGCGAAGCTGCTGGTGCGCGCGCTGCGCGCCGTGGCCGACCTGGTGGACCCGTCGGTGCGCCTGCTCGCGGAGACGGACCACCGCACGGGCGAGCGGTGCTACCTGGGCGAGGAACTGGCACAGCACGACAACCACCTCGCGGTGCCGCTGCTCGTCTTCGCGGCGGCGCTCGCGGGCGAGGGCGGTCCGCTGGTGGAGTGGGTGAACGCGTCCGCGTCAGATGCCCACGTCCGTGACGGCTACGCCTTCCTCCAGACGCATGACGGCGTGCACCTGCGTCCCATGGATCCGCCGCTGGCTGCCCCTACCCTGCGGCGGGTGATGGAGCGGCTGGAGCGCGCCGGGGTCCGGGTGTCCCACGCGGACGTGGGGGGCGAACCCCGGCCGTACGAGCTCAACAGCTCCCTGCATCGCATCTTCTCCACGGAGGCGGGGCTCGACGTCGAGCGCTACCTGGCCGCGCACGCGCTGCTCTTCGCGCTCCCCGCCACGCCCTGTCTCTACTTCCCCACGCTGTTCGGGCTGCCGGACGCGGTGGGCGTCGAGCCCTCCAATCCTCGCGCCGCGAACCGGCACCGGTACTCGGATGGGGCCCTGCGTGCGCGGGTCCGTCAGCCGGTGCACACGCGCATCCTGAAGTCCCTGCTGGGCCTCATCCGCCTGCGCGACCGGACGCCCGCGCTGCGGGAGGACAGCGGCTGTGAGGCGCGGCTGCCAGCGCCCCAGGTCCTGCACCTGGCGCGAGGCCATGCCCGTCAGCCCCTGCACGTGTTCGTGAACTTCGGCGTGGACCCCGTGTCCGTCTCCGTGCCGTTGCGGAAGTGGACGGACCTGCTCGGCGGGCGTCAGGGCCAGGGGGACGTCCTGCTCGCGCCTTCCGAAGCGCTGTGGCTCGTGGAAGCCGGGAATGGAGAGCTCACATGAGAAACGCTGCCAGTGTGTCCAGCCTCGTGGAGGCCTTCGGCTCGCGTCCGGGGAGCGAGGAGTTCGTCTTCACGTTCTTCGACCCGTACGCCATCGGGCTCGGGCTCGCGGAGGAGGCGCTCGCGTTCCTGGAGCGCGAGGGCTTCCGCGTCGTGGACCGGCGCTTCGTCCAGTACACGCAGAGCAGCATCGAGGCGGTGTACAGCCCCAACCGGCCCATCGCGCTCGACAAGACGTGGGCCGTGCCCAGCGAGGTGTACCTGCTGGAGTCCTCCTGCGCGCTCATCCTCCGCACCCCGAGCCGGTCGGCCTGCGCGGCGTTCAAGTCGCTCAAGGGGTCGGCGAATCCGCACAAGCGCTCACCGCACCACCTGCGCAGCCAGCTCCAGGCCCCGACGCGCGCGCTGAGCCTCATGCATTCCTCGGACGACACGCGCGCCATGATTGAAGAGGCCGCCACGGCCTTCGATCCTCGTGAGCTGCGCATGCTCCTGGAGTCGGAGGGGCGCCCCACCCGGCGCGCGAGCTCCGCCATCCAGCAGCTGCCGGGGGCGGTCGTGGGCCGGGCATGGCGGCCTTCGCCCATGGAGTTCCTGGTCCACCTCCGCCTGCGCCTCGCGGAGGAGGTGGAGCTCGTCGCGCCCCTGCCGGAGGAGCTGGTCTCGCCGTGGCGCGAGGCTGCGAGCGAGTTGGAGGGGCTCCGCTTCGAGCCCTCGGCGTCGCGCGAGGTGTACCTGCGCGTCGTGGCCCGCGAGGCGGCGCTGGTGAACGACGCGGTCCAGGCGGGGCTTTCGCATCCGCGCCGGCCCGGGATGTTCGACTACCGCGTGGAGCCGGCGCTCGCCGCCACGGTGCTGGAGTTGCTCCACCACCCGGCGCTGTACCGCGAGACGGACCTCACTCGACTCATCGGCCCGCTGGGGGCGCTGGTCCGCAACGCCTACGAGCGCGTGCTCCTGCGCAGCGCGCTCCAGGAGTTCGAATGACCCCGTCACCCTGCCAGCGGTACGCGTTCGAGCACCCGGCTCTTGAGGATGAGGTCGTCGTGCGTACGCAGGATGGAGAGCTCGGTCACGTCGAGCTCCACGATGGTCGTCTCGCGGAAGCGCCTCAGCACGTCGAAGAGTTCGTCCGCCTCGTGCACGTCCAGCTCGGAGTTGAAGCGCAGGTGGTCCATCAGCTGGAGACAGCCGATGTAGAAGCCCGGGTGGAGCGAGTGGCCCAGGCGCGTCTGGACCTCGGTGAGGTGGTCCACGGGGTTCGGGCCATCCGTCAGCTCCGGGTAGACGGGGAAGTAGATGCGGCCGTTCTTCTTGCCCCAGAACCAGCCGCCCTTCACCTGGATGCGGAAGCGCGGGAAGCCCTCCAGCCGCTGCTTCACGAAGGGCACGATGTCCGCGATGAGCATCCGTTCATGCAGCCCGTTGCAGATGGTGAAGTGGTGTCTGTATTTGCGCCGCTCGACGATGTCCCAGGCGATTTTGCGCGCCGCGGCGGTCATGGCCACAGCGTTCATGAAGCGGTTGAACTGGGGGCTCTGCGCGAAGGCGCCGAAGTCCACGAAGCCCACCAGCGAGACGCGGGGCGCGCGGTAGGTGCCCAGCCAGTCGTAGCCGGCCTTGAGGTCGAACGGCACGACCTCCGGGTGGTCGGGCCGCACCAGCGGCAGCTGCATCAAGCGGTACTCGTAGGAGAGGACATGGTCCTCGGACGGGCGGGGCTGAAGCTCATTGCCCGCGCGGCGGTACGCCAGCCGCTCATCCGTGGCGAAGGTTCTCATGCATCGAATCCACCACACGTGGGCAGAGGCCACAATGCGATGCCGCGCACGCGCCATGCCCCACGTCCGCTCGTGCGAGGTCGCCCGTGACAGCCCTGGAATGCGAAGCCGTGATGTTTCGCCCCACCCCTCCGATTGGAAATCCTCCTGACTGCCGCATCCGTGGCGTAGGCCCCGTGCACGCCTCCATGCGGGCCTGGGCCGAGCGCGTCCTGGACACGCTCGCCCAGACGTACGACGGCGTGCCGCTGACGCTCGTGTTCAAGGGAACGGTGCTCCCGCGTCCGCGCGCGCTCCGCCTGCGGCTCCAGGCGGCCCCCGCCATCATCGCAACCTGGCGGGGAGAGTGCCGCTTCATCGTCGGAAGGACCCAGGTGGTACGTGCGGCGATGGAAGGCTGGGACGTGGACGAGGTGGCGGACAGGCTTGCCCAGGCCGGAGACGTGGCGCGCTTCGAGCTGGAAGACGACGAGGTCTCCAGCGAGCCCCAGGCCCCCGTGGGCCGGCTCGTGCTGGGGGACAAGGCGCGCACGCTCGACGTCCTTTCGGAGCTGCACGGGCCGTGGCGCATCTCCCCGCCGCACATCGTGCGGAGCGTGGACTGGACCCGGGACCGGGACGCGGTGCTCCGGCGGGTGCGGGAGCGCTTCGGCAACGACCGCGTCGTGGTGCGCTCCTCCTGCTCCGCGGAGGATGCGTGGACCGCGTCGAACGCGGGACGCTTCCTCTCCGTGCTCGACCTGGACGCGGGTGATGCCGAGGCCGTGGGCAGCGCCATTTCAGACGTGTTCGAGTCGTACGGTCCGAGTGCCAGGGAGGAGAAGGTCTTCCTCCAGTCCTACGTCCACCCCGTGAGCGAAAGCGGCGTGCTGATGGCGCGGCACCCGGAGACGCTGGCCTCGTACTGGGTGGTGGCGTCGGACGTCTCCAGCGGGCGCACGGATCAGATTACGTCCGGCGCATTGGAGAAGCCTTCGTCCGCGTACGTGGAGCACGGCGTGCCGCGGGGCCTGTTGCCGGACTCGCTCCGTCGCGTCGTCAGCGTGGGGCGTGAGCTGGTGAAGCTCATTGGCGTGGAGGCGCTGGACATCGAGTTCGCGCTGGCGGGCGGTGACTTCCACCTCCTCCAGGTGCGGCCCATCGCCAAGGGTTCGTCGCTGCCGGAGGGAGGCGAGGTCCGCCGGGCGATGCTGCTGGCGGATGCCTGCACGGCGCACCAGGCGCTGCTGCGGCCCAAGGCCCCCGTCGTTGGAGACGGCCCCGTCTACAGCACGATGACGGACTGGAACCCGGCGGAGATGATTGGCCGGCGCCCACTTCCGCTCGCGAGGACGCTCTACGGCAGGCTCATCACGGACCGGACCTGGGCGGAGCAGCGCGCGGCCTACGGGTACCGCGACCTGCGCGGCACTCCCCTGCTGCGCGACTTCGCGGGGCACACCTACGTGGACGTGCGCGCCTCGCTCAACTCCTTCATCCCGGCCGTCACCCCCGCGCGCGTGGCGGAGGTCCTGGTCACCCAGCAACTGGCCCGGCTGGCCAGCGCCCCCGAGCTGCACGACAAGGTGGAGTTCGAGATCGCGGACACGTGCGCGAGCCTCGGCCTGCGCGAGCGGCTCCGGAGGCTCTACGCGTCCTCGCTGGATGCAGGCGAGCTGGACGCCCTGGCCACCACGCTGCGGGACATCACGCTCCACGGACTTCGCGACCTGCCCGCGCAGGTGGAGCAGGTGGAGCAGCTGCGGGCGGAACCGTTCGCGCCCGGCTTCGAGGGCGGGCTCGGCCCCATCCTCGCGCGCCTGCGCAAGCTGGGCACCCTGCCCTTCGCGCATCTGGCGCGGACGGCGTTCGTGGTGACCGCGCTGCTCAAGAGCTTCGTGCGCGAAGGCGTGATGAATTCGAGCGAGCAGCGCGAGGTGCTCCAGCGCATCCGGACGGTGGCGGGACAACTGCAAGCGGACGCGCATCGCGTGCGGAGGGGCGAGCTGGGCCTGGAGGCGCTCGTCGCGGAGTTCGGGCACCTGCGCCCCGGGACCTATGACATCCGGATGCCTCACTATGGCGCGGATCCCGAGCGCTACTTCGGCCCGCTCATCTCTGGAGCGGAGGAACCGTTCAGGCACGAGGCGCCCCTGTCCCGGAGCCTCCACGAGCGCCTGGGCGCGGGCCTCCGGAGCGCCGGCCTGTCGATGACCAGCGAGGTGTTCCTCGCGCACCTGGGCGCGGGCATCGCGGGGCGCGAGTACGGCAAGCACGTGTTCACGAAGACGCTGAGTGGCGTGCTCGAACACCTCGCGGCGTGGGGCGAGCCGCTGGGGCTGAGCCGGGATGACCTGGCGCACCTGTCGCTGGAGCAGGTGGAGACCGCCCTGGCGCTGCCTCCGCTTGAAGCCCGGTCGTGGTGCCGCGACGCCGTGGAGGAGGCCCGCGAGCATGCCTCCGCCGTCAACCTCATCGAGCTGCCGGACATCCTGACGCGCACGTCGCACCTGCTCTTCCACGTGAGCAGTGGAGAGCAGCCCCTGTTCGTCACCAAGGCGTGCGTGCGCGCGCCGGTGCTGGTCGCGGACGGGCTGCCAGACCCGGAGAGCGTGCGCGGCAACATCGTGCTGCTGGAGCGCGCCGACCCCGGCTACGACGGGCTGCTCGCGCTGGGCGTCGCCGGCATTGTCACGGCGTACGGGGGCGCGAACTCGCACATGGCGGTGCGCTGCACCGAGTTGCAGCTGCCCGCCGCCATCGGCGTGGGCCGGGAGCAGTTCCGGCGGCTGTCGGGTGGGCGGGTGATGACGCTGGACTGCGGGGGGCGCAGGCTCGTCCATGAGTGAGCGCCGCGTGGCCCTCATCACCCAGCGCAGCGACCGTGTCCCGGGGCGTCCGGAGGTGCGGGATGCGCTCGAGGACTCCTGGGCCTCGGGACTGTGGGAGTCCGGCTGGGTGCCGTTCCCCGTGGTGAACGTGGCCGCCGCGGCCGCGGCCCAGTTCGAAGCCCTCCGTCCACGGCTCGTCATCCTGAGTGGAGGCAACGACGCTCCGGGAACGGGACCGGACTGCGTTCCCGCGCGCGACGAGACGGAGTCCGTCCTCCTGTCGCTCGCCGCTCGGACGCGGACGCCGGTGCTGGGCGTGTGCCGGGGCGCGCAGATGCTCGCGCGCTTCGCGGGGATGCGGCTGGTGCCTGTCGAAGGCCACGTGCGCGCGCGCCACGCGCTGACGGGTCCACTCGCCCAGACGTGGCGGGGCCCCGCGGAGGTGGCGAGCTTCCACCACTGGGGCGTGGCGGAGGACTCCATGCCTGACGGATGGGACGTCCTGGCGCGCTCGGAGGACGGCGCGGTGGAGGCCTTCGCGAACCGTGAGCGGCGCTCGCTGGGCGTCCTCTGGCACCCCGAGCGGGAGCCCCATCACCTTTCCTCGGTCCTCGAATCCATGGAGGCGTACGAACCGTGAAAGCCATCATCCTTGCAGCGGGCCTTGGCACCCGCATGGGGCCGCTCGCGGCGAACCGGCCGAAGTGTCTGGTGGAGCTGGCGGGAGCCCCGCTGCTCGACCATCAGCTGGCCGTCTACGCGCACTTCGGCGTGGACGTCACGGTGATGGCTGGCGCGTATCCCGAGCTGACCGGAGCGGGGCGTAACGTGCGCGTCGTGGTGAACCCGGCCTACACCACCGGCAACATGGTCTCCACGCTGCGCTTCAGCCTGCCGGTGGTGTCCCGCACGGAGCCGGTCCTCGTCTCCTATGGGGACATCGTCTTCTCGCACGAGGTGTTGGCGCGGATGCTCTCTGCGTCCCGGGACGTCGAAGTCGCCATCGACACGCAGTGGCGCCGGCTCTGGGAGCTGCGGATGGAGGACCCCACGACGGACTGCGAGTCCTTGCGCCTGGAAGACGAGCGCATCGTGGACATCGGCTCGCGGGTGCGTTCGGTGGAGGAGGTGCAGGGGCAATACATCGGGCTGCTGCGGTTCGGGCCCGGCGTCCTGCACTCGCTCCTGGAGCGCTTCGACCAGCGCGTGGCGAGGGACCCGCGTTACTGGAACATCTCCATGACGGCCTTCCTCCAGGACCTCATCTCCGAGGGCGTGGCGGTCCACGCCGTGCGCATCGCATCCGGCTGGCTGGAGGCGGACAACGCGGAGGACCTGCGCCGCTACACCGAGGCCCACGCTTCGGGAGCACTGGCGGGCTTCTGGTCCCCCACGGCCGTCAGATGAGGCGCACCCACGGGTCCCCGGCGTCCTGGAGCAGCGAGAAGCCAGCGCGGTAGCGCTCCTGGATGTCGGGGACGAAGGTCAGCGCACGGACGGCCTCGTCCCAGTCCGGCCAGGTGAGGTGCTCCGAACGGACGGCGTCGCTGAAGGGCGTGTCGTCCGTGAGGTGGAAGTGCACCTGGCCCACGTCCTGCCGGGGGCCCGCGTTGACGAGCACCGAAGCAGGGGCCCGCTGCCGCGCTCCGGCGATGAGCGCGAAGAGGTCCGCGCGAAGTCCGGCGTGGCGCGGGTGTGCCAGGGCGAAGACATCTGGCACGCCGCGCAGGGGAACGGCGATGTGGTGGAAGGTGCCGTAGACGGGACGCGGGTGGCGGTAGATGGCGGCCTGCTCCGAGCGGTCCACGGAGGTGAGGGGCAGGAGCCGGTCCGCGTGCGCGAAGCCGAAGCGCACCAGGGAGCCAGAGGCAGGGGTACGCGCCATCCGGAACGCCAGCTGTTTCAGGGTTGCCATGAACGTCCTTCGCTCGGGTGTCCGTCGAAGGAAGCATGCCCTCGCGGTCTGACAGCGTGCGCCGCCGGTTCTACTCCAGGCCCCCTGACAGTAGGCCCATGAACGAAACGAGTGGGGTAGTGGGCTATATCCGCTTTAGCAGTTATTACTCGTTCTGGACTGCCATTCGGTCCCATTCACAAAGGAGTCTCCATGTTCTCAAGAAGCCTCGTACTTGCGGCAGGGTGCATCGCGCTGGGATTCGGGTGTGGCGAGCCCGCGGATGAGACGCAGGAAATCGTTGGCAACCTGATCAGCGCCGGGTTCCCGTCCAACGACATCATGGTCGTCGATGGGAAGGTCTATGTCGGGCGGGACGCCGAGGTGTCCCTGGACGCCTCTCGCGAGATGCTCGCGGCCGGCGCGACCCCTGGGGAGCAGTACCGCACGAACAACGTCGTCAGCCCCTCCCTGACGAAGATCTGCATCAACGGTTCGGCGTTCACCGGCGTGTTCAGCACGGCGCTGGACCTCGCCATCCAGAACTACGACGAGCTGCCGCTCACCTTCTCCATGGCGCGCGCGCCGAGCACCGGCTGTAGCTTCACCATCAACGCGGTCATCGACCCGAACATGAATGGTGGCGTGGCCGGATTCCCGGCGAACGGCAACCCGTTCGGGCAGATCACCATCGGCGGCCAGCTCAGCCAGTACGGCGTCGACGTCATCGAGCACGTCATCACGCATGAGATTGGCCACACCATCGGCTTCCGGCACTCGGACTACTACAACCGCGCCATCAGCTGCGGCTCCGGCGGCAACGAGGGTGACGCCGGTGTCGGCGCGATCCACATCCCGGGCACGCCGACCACGGCCACCGTCGGTGCCTCGATCATGAACTCCTGCTTCCGCACGAGCGAGACGGGCGAGTTCACCGCCAGCGACCGCACCGCGCTGGCCGCGATGTACACAACCGCCTCCGCCCCCGCCCTGGTCAGCGCCCTGGACCCGAATCGCTGCCTGGACGTGACCGGCGGCAGCTCGGCGCAAGGAACAGCCACCCAGCTCTGGGAGTGCAACGGTACCGCCGCACAGCAGTGGACCCTGACCGCTCAAGGCGAGCTGCGCAGCAGCCTGGCGCCCAATCTCTGTCTGGACGTCTTCAACGGCGATCCGACGCCGGGCACGCGTGTCCAGATCTACGGGTGCAATGGGACGGCCGCCCAGCGGTGGACGGTGGTAGGCGCCACGGTGCGGAGCGCCCTGGCCCCCAACCTCTGCCTTGACGTCTTCAGTGCCAGCACGGCCCCAGGGACGAAGATTCAAATCTGGGGGTGCAACGCCACGAACGCCCAGAACTGGTTCACGCGCTGAGCGTGAGTTCCGGCGGAAGCTGAAGGATTTGAAATCAGGTCTGGCGGGTGTCATTGACACCTGCCAGACCGGTCGCGAATGAGGGCGCCTGTCTTTTCCCTGGGGGCCCGTCATGAGCGAGTCGCAGGCGATCACGCAGTTCGCCATCTGTCCGTCGATTGGCGTCGCGAGAGTTGGCAACAGCCCGGATGGGTTCTTCTTCGGGCCCGAGCTACCCGGCGCCCCGCGTGACCGGGGCAGGTACCGCGATACGAGCGGCCGCATCAAACTGGGAGCGGCCCGGGCGCCGGACTGGAGACGGAAAGGACCCAGGGTTGTCCCGGACCTGAACGCCCTCAGGAGTGTGTGTGTTTGACATTCAATCCACTCGCTCTGTATAGGCTGCTCGATTTTCTTCATTCACCGCCAGTGAATTCCGGATACCCCTTTGATATCGAGCAGCGGAAGACTTGCCGTGGTCCTCGTGTGGCTGTCAGGGCTTGTCGCATGTGACGCCGGCAGGCTTCCGGAAGGGGCGGACGGTGAAGTCCTGGCCCAGGTGGAGGCCGCGCTTGACGGAGGGAGCGTGGAGCTGCGGTCGAACGTGCTGAAGGGCACGGTGCGGCTCACCAACCAGAATCCAGAGGTGTTGGCGGTGCTGGCGGCGGATCCCTGGGTCCAGGACGCGGGCACCGTCACCGCGACGAGCACGGCGCCCGCGGGCTTCCGGGCCATCGCCAGTCCTTCCGAGCGCATCAGCCCGCTGGAATACCGCTTCGAGATGTCGGTGGAAGCCGGGGCGGGCGGAGACGCGGGCGTCGTCTACAGCGTCGCCGCCACTCGGGGAGGCTATGCCCATCCGGCGTTGTCCGGCGTGACGGTCCGTCCCGTCGCGGTGCAGCCCGAGCCCACGGACGTCACCGTTCAAAGCTGCATGGGGCTGGTCCAGTTCCGGTTCGGAACGGATGAAACCTGCCAGACCCGGGTGCCCCTCGCCGGGCTCAACATCCGGAACTTCCTCTTCCACGGCACGGGGCCCTACACGGCCTACGTCAACGCGGGCACGACGCAAGCCACCACGCTCACGTACACGCTCTCCACCTCCACGGGTGCCGTCACCCGGACGATTCCCGTGCAGGTCGGCGCGGCGTGTGACGAGGTCGTCCGGATGTGCATCCCCGTGGCGCCCCCGGCGCCTCCCGCGGTGGGTTCCATGACGGGAGCCTTCGAGATCCATGGTGAGCCCGTCCATGGATCGTCGCGGATCCTGATCCCGGGAGGCAACAGCCGGAACCAGGTCCTGCATGGGCCCTGGCGTCCCGTGAGTGCGCCGGAGACGTGGTGGACGGTGTCCGACCTGCCCGTGAATGCCTATCTGATGAATGCGATTGTGTATCTGCGGTCGGGGCGGGGCTTCACGGAGGCGTATACGCCGGACCTGGAGCCGTTCCTCGTCGTGGCGGGGCAGACCACGCCCATGACGAAGCAGGTGAACGGGGTGTCGCGTCACGCCTTCGACATCCACCCGGCGTATTTCTATGGCTCCGTCCGGCTGGCGGATCCCTTCATCCCCGCGCATCCCGGCGCCCGGAGCACCCTCCAGTCCCTCTTCTTCGAAGCGGACCACGACGCCAATGGCGATGGCACTCCGGATGTCGTGAGCATCGGCAACCGGGGAACCGCCTTCGTGGCGGAGGCGCCTGGAGGCTCCAGCCGGACCTCCTTTCCCGGGACATTCGATGTCACTCGCGGCGAATTGGCTTCCACGTATGAGCACGTGTTGCCGGGGCCCTATGATTTGACCTACCGCTGGTTCCAGGGCGCCATGTACCTGCGCTTCTGGTCCGAGCCGACGGGCAGCGCGCCCTTCACCACCCGGCCGGGGCTGTATGATCCTGAGCGTTTCCGTTACGGCTCGCTCGCGCTCCGCACCCTGCCCGCGAGTGGTTACACCGCCGACCTGGGTCCCGGGCAGCGCTTCCGCATCGACCACGAGTACTGCTTCAACGAAGTGCAGTTGCAGTACACCTCCACCCAGGGGCGCTTCTTCAATCCCACGGTAGAGGTGTCCACACAGTTCTCGGGCAAGGATTGGCGCGGCCAGCCCGTGGCCTACGTGGCGAATGGCACCTTCTACGGAACCCCCGCCGCCGTGAACGTCACGAACCCCGCCCAGTATGCGGACACCCAGGGACAGGTATCCCTGGCGCTGCCCCAGGGCAGCTTCACCCTGCGCCCCGGAGCATCCATGGTGAGTGAGTCGGGCACGGTGAACACCGCCACCTTCGCGCCCCTGGGCGTGACGCTGGGCTGCGGGCAGCGGATCAAGCTGGTGCCGCCGCTGGCCGTCAGCCTGGACGGCGCGCCAGGCTGTGCCACCTCGGCTTCCGGGGCGGTCTCCGGCCAGGTGAAGAGCCTGCCCGCGCAGGTGGACCGCATCTGGTACCGGCTCAACGGCGGACCCGAGGTCAATCTCTGCACGAACTGTGGCATCGACCCGCGCTTCTCCTTCCAGGTGCCGCTGCAAGCCTGTGACAACGCCATCCAGGTCTTCGCCTTCAGCGAAGGCATGGCCGAGCCCGCCACCGCCATCGAGCAACGCGTCTGGGACGACCCGGCGGATGGCCCGTCATGCGGTGCCGGCTACTGCGTCAACCGGCCGCCCGTGGCGCGCTGCCGGAGCGTGACGGTCCCGGCGGGCGGCGCATGCAGCGGCTGTGGCTCGGTGGATGACGGCTCGTACGACCCAGACCCGGGCGACACCGTGAGCTGCGTGCAGACCCCGGCGTGCCCGTACCCGCTGGGCTCGCACCGGGCAACGTTGACGTGCACGGACAGCGCGGGCCTGAGCGCATCATGCGAGGCCACGGTGACGGTCCGGGATGAGACTCCACCCGCGGTCGTGTGCGGCACCGTGCCGGAGCTGGAGTGTGACGGAGGCGGCGCGACCGCGAGCTTCACTGCGACGGCCACGGACAACTGCGGCGCGGTGACCACCACCTGTGCGCCGGCGTCCGGTGGGCTCTTCCCGCCCGGCACCACCACCACGACCTGCACGGCCACGGACGGCGCGGGCCTGCGCACCCAGTGCACCGTTCCTGTGACGGTGCGGGACACGCAGCCGCCCACGCTCGTCTGCCCGGCCCCCGTCATCGTCGAACGCACGGGGCCGGAGGGCGCCACCGTGGTCCCCGGCACGGCCACCGCGAGCGACACCTGCGCTCCGCCTGGAGTCTCCGGCCCGGCGGCTGGCGTCTACCCGGTCGGAACCACGGCCGTGACGTACACCGCCACGGACCTGGGCGGAAACCAGGCCTCGTGCGTCTCCCACATCCACGTCACGGACCCAGAGCTGGGAAATCCCCCGAACGTCACGATGTGCAACCTGCCCCGCTACACGCGTGAGACGAACCTCATGGCCTGTGGCTGGACCACGCCTGTGCCGGGCAACGCCCCCATCACCTCCGCCTTCTTCCGGGTGGACGGAGGCGCGCCCATCCCCGTGACGCCAGACCTCAGCGGAGGCTTCGTCATCACCTGGCTGGACCTGGAGGAGGGCACGCACGTCGTGGAGCTGACCGCCATCGACACGCGGGGCGCCATCCTCCGGCGGCAGATGACGGTGACGGTGGACCTCACGCCGCCCGTGCTCGCCATCCTTTCCCCTCTGGCGGATGACGTCCTCTCAAGCCCCGTCGTCACCGTGCGCTCCTCCATCGAGGATGCCTCGCCGACGACAGTGCGGACACAGTGGATGGAGTCCAGCCAGCTCGAGACCGGCAGGGGCACGGTCACCCACACGGTGGACCTGGTGAACTGGGGGCAGGTCGCCTTGCTGGTCAGCGCGACGGACGCGGCGGGAAACACCACGCAGCAACTCACGCAGGTCTTCGTCGGCGCCACGCCTCCGGCGCTTCGTGCGAGCGCTCCCGTGCCCTGAGCCGCCACGGCAATGAGGGGGATGGTGCCAGTGTCTGGAAAGCTGGCAGCGCCACTCGCGTGGAATACTGGCAGGCAGGTTCACGTTGCCCACCCTTTCTCCGAGCATGCCCCCAGTTCCTTCCGAGGTCTCGCCCCCCAGCGCCGAAGCCCGTCCCGTGGACTCCGGCGAGCGACTGGCGCTCCTCGACACACTGCGTGGTTTCGCCCTGTGCGGCGTGTTCATCTCCAATGTGATGGTGTGGTTTAGCGGCAGGGTATTCCTGCCGCGAGAGCAGACCCTCGCGGCGATGAACAACGCACCGCTCGCCGACACCGTCACCTGGCAGGCGTTCTCGCTCCTCGTGGCCGGGAAGTTCATCACCCTCTTCTCGTTCCTCTTCGGCCTCGGCTTCGCGGTGCAGATGGGCCGCGCCGAGGCGCGCGGGGCCTCCATCACGCCGCTCTATGTCCGGCGGCTGGGGGTGATGCTGGTGATGGGGCTCTCCCACCTGTTCCTCATCTGGTACGGCGACATCCTCAGCACGTACGCGGTGCTGGGATTCGGACTGCTCCTGTTCCGGGGGCGCTCGGACCGAACGCTGCTCATCTGCGCCCTGCTGTTCGCCCTTGGGTGGTCCGTCGTCGGCGTGGTCATCCTCAAGCTCCCGCAGTTGATGGCGGACACGCCGGAGGCCGGCGCGGCCATTGCCAAGGCGGCCACCGAGAAGTCCGCGGCCATCAAGGCGCAGACGCTCGCGGCCTACACCCATGGAAGCTGGCTGGACGTGACGAAGGCGACCTTTCACTTCGTCGTCCGCGACTACTTCCCGCTGCTGCTGGCCATCACGCTCTCGACGTTTGGCCGGTTCCTGCTGGGCCTGCTGGCGGGGAAGCGCCGCATCTTCCACGACGTGCCCCAGCACCTGCGGCTGTTCCGTCGGCTCCTCGGGTGGGGGCTCGTGGCCGGGGTGATTGGCAGCGGCAGCGGACTGGCGCTGCAACAGCTCATGCTGAAGCAGGTCTTCACCCCGGAGACGCTGCCGACGTGGGTGTCCTTCGCCATCGCGCCGCTGCGGAACCTGGGCGAGCTGGGCTTCGCGGCCGTCTACGTGTCCGGCATCACCCTGCTCTTCCAGCGAGCCACCTGGCAGCGAGCGCTGGGTCTGCTCGCGCCCGTGGGCCGCATGGCGCTGACGAACTACCTGTCACAGTCGATCATCAGCGTGCTGTTCTTCTACGGGTTCGGACTGGGCTTCATCACGAAGCTGGGCCCCGTGGCGTGCGTGGTGTACTGCCTGGCCATCTTCTGCGTCCAGGGGGTGTGGAGCCACCTGTGGCTGGCGAGGTTCCGCTTCGGCCCCGCGGAGTGGGTGTGGCGGTCGCTGACGTATGGAAAGGCCCAGCCGATGCGCCGGGATGACGCCGCGAGCCAACGCACGACGGCGCCAGCGTAGCGCGGACGTCAGCCGCCGCCGTTCCCATCGAACTCCAGATAGGAGCCATTCCAATACGAGAGTGAGTCATACGTGGCGTTGGTCTCGGTACGACAGGCGTCGGTGACCTGGCTGCAATTGGGGCCAGAGCGGAAACGTTCAGGAAGAATGGGGGCGCATGGAATGACAAGACTGGCGCACAGGGGTCGATGCTGACCACCGGGCACAAATTCAGGACATCCCTGGAAGCACCTGCGCTGTTCGGGCAACATGGACAGCCTTCCCCCGCGGTCGCATCCCTGGTGCCTGATGACACGCCTTGGCCTTCCGCAGCGTCTCCTGGTGTTCGCGACCTTGATGGGAGGCGGCGTCTCGGTCGCGGAGGAGGCCCCGGTGGGCGTCGCGGTGGACCGGGCGGATGAGCCTCCGCGCAACTACGGCAACCTGCGCGCCGGGGCGTCCACCTCCGGCCGGCGTCCCAGCATCTGTCTGGAGTTGTCTCCGCTGGCGCGGCTGGGCGTGGAGGCCTGCGGCACGGGTTCGGGGTTCCTCCACCGCGACCCGGAGCCGGAGATCGCCCACTTCCGCGCCAACCTGACGCTCACCTCCTTCAAGACGCGCCTCGGCTGGCTCCAGCCCCGGTTGAGCGCCGGCTTCGCCGAGCTGCAGATTGGCGAGGACAGCTCGGGCTTCGACTTCGGGGGCTCCGGCCCCACCGGCGTGGAGACCGCCGGGCCCGAGGTGGGCGCGTCCCTCCGGGCCCTGCTGCCCATCTCCTCCGGCTTTGAGTTCGTGGGAGAGCTGGGGTTCAGCGCCGCGTACTTCAACGCCGCGCCGCAGCTGATCAGACCGCAGGCCCGCTTCCAGCCGAGCGCCTCGTTCACGCTCGGCGTTGGCTTCTGAGCCGCACCATGACCCTGGCGAGCCCTGGAACGAAGCGCGCGGCGGTGGGCTGGAGCATCTGCGTCTGCGTGGTGCTGGCGGCCATCCTCGTCCCCTTCCTCCTCTTCGGCGAGCGCCTGGAGGCCGCCACTCAATCCTTCCTGGAGGCGCGTCCACCGGACTGGCAGGTGGCGCTCGTGCTGGGAGGGCTGCTGGCGGGGGACATCGTCCTGCCGGTGCCGTCCAGCCTCGTCGGCACGGCGTCCGGGGCGCTGCTGGGCTTCTGGGGCGGCCTGACGGCCTGCTGGGCGGGAATGATGGTGGGCTGTGGTTGGGGCTACCTGCTGGGCGCCAGGGGCGGCGAGGCGGCCTTGCGGCGCACCCTGGGTCCGGTGGAACTTCAGCGGCTGTCCCGCCTGGCCGAACGCCGGGGTCCCTGGTTGCTGATTGCATTGCGCGGCGTGCCAATGCTGGCGGAGTCCTCCGTCCTCTTCGCTGGCGCCAGCCGCATGCCGTTGGGGAGTTTCCTCGGGGCCTGCGCGCTCTCCAACCTGGGCGTCTGCGCCACCTACGCCGCGGTGGGTGCCTCGTCGGCGCGACTCGGGTCATTCCTGACATTGTTCGCGGGCATGGTTGTACTGCCTGGACTCGCGCTCTGGCTGGTGCGGCGCTTGATGAACTGACAGCGGACTTTACCGCCCCAGCATGAATTTCATGAAAAACCGTTTTAAGTCTGTTTAGCCCTCGACGGCTTCTCCCCCGCAGCGATTAAACTCTTGCGCCCACGCCCGGCACCTCGTCGGGCGCAACCGCATGGGGGAGACTGCCTTTGTCCGACAAACCGCGCATCCTGCTCGCCGTGGCACTTGGTGCCACGGGCCTCCTGGCCTGCCCAACAACGTCGCTCATGGATTCGGGCCCCTCCGCCCCCAAGGCGACGGCGCTCGAGGCCAATGACTGCCCGGCGGACGTGGCCTGGCTCAACAGCTCCACCCTCCCCAGCGAAGTGCCGGGGAACAAGACCATCTGCAACTTCGAGCAGTTCATGTGGCAGAGCATGCTCGCGCTCGTCCAGCCGGCCAGCGGCAAGCCGGACATGGTGCAATTCGAGACGTGGATGCCGTCCTACGGCATCTTCATCAAGGACGGGGTACCGACGCCCTGGGGCCAGGAGCCGCCTGTCTCCTGCACCAACGCCGTGAAGCCCACGGCGGGTGGCAAGCCGCCCCGCCTCTACACCGACATCATCAAACAGGCCGGCGCGGATCAGCCGCTGATCGACCTGAAGGGCGAGTTCGTCTACTACGGCATGTCCGTCAACCAGAGCACCTACACGATGCTGACGTCCTGTCAGCTCTACCAGGCGAACTGCGCGGGACAGCTCAAGCCCGGGAACAACGGCATCGACATCATCAAGAAGTATCCGAACCTCGCGTACCCGGACACGGCCGTCGAGCTGAAGACGAGCTGGATGGTGCTCGACGAAGCGACGGCCAGCTCGGGCCTCTTCTATGTGGTTCCCGGCCTCATCCAGGTCAAGGACAGCCCCTGCCGGCAGGTGAACCTGGGACTGACCGGCATGCACATCGTGTCCAAGACGCCCAGCTTCCCGGCGATGATCTGGGCCACATTCGAGCACCGCAACAACGCGCCCGACTGCAGCAACCTCTCCGGGGCGCCTCCGCTCGGGGGCACGTGGAACTTCTACAACCCGGCCTGCACCGACTGCGTGACCAACACCTATCAGCCGGGCAAGCCCGCCCAGGTCTGCCGCATGCACCCGCAGGGGGACTCGGCCATCGGCACCTTCCCTGGCGGCGTCGACTGTAGTGTCAATCCCAATCAGTTCGCCTGTCAGGACAAGACCCGCACGATGCTCGCCGAGAGCACCCAGGCGCTCAACGCCATCAACAGCAGCGTCCAGGCGCTGATCCAGGCCAACCCCGGCCGCATCAACAAGGTCTGGGCCAACTACGAGCTCGTCGGCAACGTGTGGACCGTCAACGGCACGGTCCCGCCCTATCTGCAAGCGCAGCAGGGTTCGCTGTCCGCCGCCAATACCTCCATGGAGACCTTCGTCCAGAACGGCGTCGCGGCGATGACCAATCCCTACAGCTGCTTGAGCTGCCACGACATGTCGGGCCCCACCGGAAGCCAGAACCTGCCGCCCGCGGGCTTGAGCCACCTGTTCGACGAAGTCCAGATGCCCGGTGGGTGCACGAATGGCTCGCTTCCCGCCGCGTGCGCCCCCTACATCGGCAGCGGCAACTAGAACCCCGAGGAGACCTCCATGAGCTACCTTGATACGCCTCGCATCAACTTCTCTGGTTCGTTCCAGGCTTCGCCGGCCACCATCAACAACACGCCCAACAACTACAACCCGGCGAACTACAACGAGGACTCGCTCAAGCCCAACAACATCGAGCTCTACTGGGAGCCCAAGGGCGACAGCATCTTCGACCTGCTCGACTGCAAGGTGACCACCGTCGAGCTGCCCGGCGGCGGCAGTGATTCCCTCATGGGAGCCGGGGTGAGCTGCCTGTACATGGGGTCTCCGCCCAAGCTGGTGGACCTGGATCCCATGCAGCAGAACGGCAGTGAGATCTGGGGCTTCAACGTCATCATCGGTGACATCAGCGGCGCCAATGTCCAGGGCGTGTTCACGCCGGTTGCATTCAACGGCATCTGGATGAATTCGCAGGACCCAAACACCCCCAGGAGCTCCGCGAGCGGCTCCGCCGCCTATCAATCAACGCTCACGAACCTGAAGTGGAACGTCGGCAATTCGGCGGTCCTCCAGGCACTGCAGAAGGCGTCCCCCCACCGCCTGTCCATCCGCCTGGTGGTCAGCGCCCACAACAACGCCCCGTACCTCTTCGCCTTCAACTCCGCCACCTTCCAGGCGATGCAGGCACAGGGGGTCCCCGCCGCCATCGTGGACAAGCTCGCGATCCTCCAGGACTACGTGATGAACGTGGACGGAGATGGCAAGCCGCTGGATCCGGGTCGGGGCTACATCCCCACGCAGATGTACGTCAGCTCCCTGCTGGAGCAGTTGCTGGGCCAGGCCACGGCTCAACAGTACGGGCCCACCATCCTGGCGGTGACCCAGCAGCCCTACCATCCGTGGATCAACTACACCACCAAGGAGCCCCTGCCCCAGCAGCCGCTCTTCAACTTCAATTACGGCAAGCTCGTTGGCTCCGTGGGCCCCTGTCTGGATGACGAGCCCACCTTCGCCGTGCCCGCGCGCACCCTGGCGCAAATCCCGCACCCGCGCCCGGCCGTGAACGCGTGGTGGGCCCTGGCGCAGCTCAACCTGGACTCCACGCCCTCGTTGACGCTCGACCTGGGCAACTCATTGCCCGTCCAGTGGCCGGGCCGTTCGCTCTGGACGGAGAAGCTGGGAACACTATCGCTCGCGTACTACACGGGCTCCGGTGACTCGAAGACGTATACGACCATCGTCCCGTCGATTGACTACAGCAATCCCGATTTCATCGACAAGCAGTCCGGGATGCTGGTCGTCACGAACTTTGGCGGTGTCGATCCCAAGAGCCTCGCGAACCTGCCGCTCGCGCTCCGGAGCACGACCGGCACCGGCACCGATGCCGTGACGCTGACCCTGCTGGAGGAGAACTCCGAGGGTTTGAGCCTGCGCGCGGATCAGTTCATCTACCGCATGAACCCGGGCATGCAGACCACGCCTGGCTTCCAGCTCGGGGAGACCAACACCCTCAACCTCTACGTGCGCAAGTTCGGCCGCATCGAGGGGACGGAGCAATGGAAGATCGCCCTGCACACCCTCACCCCGGCCGAAGCGGCCGACTACACCCTGAAGACCCTGGGCACGCAGGGCACCAATGGCATCAGCGAGAAGAACATCTCGACCCCCGAGAACATCCTGGCGCTCTCCCCGAATGTCGTGAGCGTCACCGGAGGCAAGGCCACCGTCACCCTCACCGCAGCGGATCCAAAGAATCCCCGGCTCTATGTGGACGGGCAGGTCTACTTCACCCGGTACACCTTCAGTCCCACGGTCGCTGACTACAAGCAGGACCCCAACGACCTGGTCAGCGTTCAGATCTACCAGCAGACCCCCATCACGGGCACGCCGACGTGGGTCAATGGGATTGGAGACATCCTGCGGCAGTACGGCATGCTCTATCCCGTCATGGGCCGCTTCCAGCTGTGGACCTATGACGGCATCATCAACAACCGCGAGAAGATCGCGCGGGTGCTCGGCCTGGACATCAGCCAGCCGCTGCACATGCCGGTGAGCCGCGACCTGTCCGCCATCAAGCTCAAGCTCATCCTGGATTGGTTCAACGCGGGCATGCCCTACGGACCCATGGGCCCCGAGGGCGGTTCGGGGACGGCCTGGGACAACCTGCCGGCGGTCAGCGGATGGGGGCCCATGACGAGCCTCCTGGTGCGCTCGGGCGACATCATCGACGCCATCCAGCCGAGCTATGGCTCCAACGCCGCGCCCTACCAGGGAGGCCCTGGCGGGAACGCGCACACGCTCGACCTCACGGACGACGGAATCGTGTCGATGACGGGCTACACGGGCACGTACTTCGGCATGACGCAGATTGCCCAGGTCACGTTCAAGACGGCGCGGGGCAAGACCTACGGCCCCTACGGGACGATGGCGAACGTGTCTGGCACGAAGCCCTACTCGCTCGTCGTGCCCACCGGCAGCGCGATCCGGTCCTTCTTCGGAACGACGGTCGTGCACTCGGGCGGAACGAAGTACATCGCCTCGCTCGGCGGCAACGTGCAGTTGCTCTGAACAAGGGACTGCTACCGCCGTGACTCGCGGCGGGCCTGATGCGTGGGCCCGCCGCAGGTCTTCAACGGCAGCCCACCGCCTTGGCAATCAGCTCGGTGACGGCCTCGGGGTGGCTGATCATCGCAACGTGTGAGCTGCGGATCTCGACGGTATGGGCGCGAGCGCGCCGGGCCATGAAGCGCTCGGCCTCTGGCGGGATGGTGTTGTCGTCGCGGGCAACCATGTACCAGGACGGAATGACCTTCCACGCAGGCGGTCCGGATGGCTCATTGAAGACGGAGACCGCGGCCGGGCGCTGACTCGAGGCCCCCACCGCCGCGTCCTTCTCACGGATATCGGCCGCGAAGAGCTCCTGGAAGAAGGCGGGGTCGATGTATGCGTCGGCGTCCGAGGTTCCTCCCCCTGGGAACGGGCGCAAGATGAGGTGCTCGCCGAGCTCGGAATGGCCGCCGCCGAGAGTGTTGGCCTCCGAGATGGTCTCCCCTTGGTCGAGTGCATACGCGGCGATGTACACAAGCGCTTTCACGTTCGCATTCCCGGTAGCTGCGTTCGTGATGATGGCTCCACCGTAGGAGTGGCCGACCAGTACGATGGGACCGGTGAGGGTCCCCAGGAAGTACCGCAGGTACTCCGCATCACCCGAGATGCTGCGCAAGGGATTCGCGAACGCGTAGGCCGTGTAGCCTTGTTTCTGCAGCCGCTTGATCACGTCGGCCCAGCCGGATGCGTCGGCGAACGCGCCGTGGACGAGGACGATGGTGGGCTTGCGACGACAGCCGGTGCTCCATTCGTCTTCGGATGCAACGGCCAGGGAAGGAGTGACGCTGACAGCCATCAGTGCCCAGAGGGCATAGAGCAGACCCAGCCGGCATGCGTTCTGTTGGGTGAAGCGCTGAGCGTTCATCGGCCTCTCCGAATGGGCCCGCGCGTGGCGCGGGACGGCGCGGAAGGTGGGTGGCCGACACGACCGCGACAACCCAGACCGGAGTCCAGGCCTGATGACTCAGCCTGGGAAGGGATTCGACTGGGGCGCCCGGCTGGCGACACCCCGCGCCACGCGCAGCCACACCAGCGAGACCATCAGCCACGCCGCCGTGAGCGCGCTCCACGTCTGGGGCGCGCTGGCCCAGACCAGCCACAGCGTCACCGACACTCCCATCGCGAGCACCCGGACGAGCTCCAAGGGCTCGCTCCACGCCTTCGACTCCAGCATCCCGCTCCAGGCGGTCGCCATCGCCCAGAGCAGCAGACTCAACGCGACCTTCTGCCAGCCTGACAGCGGCGAGGCATGGTGGCTCACCAGGAGCATGAACGGCATCGACGCGAACAACTGGAAGACGAGGTACCCACGGACGCCAGGCAGCTCCCGCGAGTGATACTTCACCTCCGCGCCCTCCTGCTTCCAGTACCCCAACACGCGAGGAGGCAGGTCCGCGGGCCGCCAGCCCGTGGGCATCAGCCAGAGGCGCAGCCGGTCCCAGTGGCTCTTCGTGGCGACGGCGTCCGCGAAGAGCCGGGCCCATGCCTGGAAGTTGATGACCGTCGGGTCCCAGGTGTTCGCCGGGGTGGTCAGGCCGTAGGAGCACGGCTCGGTCTCCTCCGCGTAGGTGCCGAACATCCGGTCCCAGATGATGAGGAAGCCCGCGTAGTTCTTGTCGATGTAGGCGTCGTTGCGCGCGTGGTGCACGCGGTGGTGCGACGGCGTGTTCAGCCACGACTCCACCCACCGCGGGAGCTTGGGGATGACCCGCGTGTGGGGGATGAACTGGAGCACCAGGTGGAAGGCCACCATCGCCAGCACCGCCTCCGGCGGAAAGCCCACCAGCACCAGCGGCCAGTAGAAGAGGAACGAGAAGAGGCGCTGCGTCACGCTCGCGCGCAGGGCCACCGCGTAGTTGAGCTCCTCGGTGGAATGGTGCGGCGAATGGGCCGCCCAGCCGATGTTGGTGCGGTGCCCGAAGCGGTGGAACCAGTAGAAGAGGAAGTCGACGCCCAGGAAGAGCGCCACCAGCGACAGCGGCGACGAGGCGTCCAGCCGCCACGGCGCGAACTGGCCCAGCTGCGTGAAGAGGGGCAGCACCATCAGGGCCACCGCGACGTTGACGCACTGGTTCATCACCGCCGTGCCCATGCTCGCGATGGAGTCCTGGAAGCTGTAGTAGCCGTTGCGGCGCACCACGCACCAGGCGAACTCGGTCAGGGCCAGGACGATGACGAAGGGCGTCGCCACGGCGTAGACGTTGATGGACATGCCTCCGGTATATGTTTCCCGGAGCGGCCTGCGCCTTAACCCAGGTCAAGCCAGGGTCCTTAGAGACGTGAGATTCCCCAAGCTCTTCGAGCGCCTCGCCACGCTGGCCCCGCTTCCCCCCGAGGAGTGGGCGAAGGCCGAGGCCGTGGCGAAGGAACAGTCGCTCGCGAAGCGGGAGTTCTTCATGCGTCCGGGAGATGCGGCGGACCGGTTCGCCGTGGTGCTTCAGGGCGTCTTCCGGGGCGTGCGCGTGTCGCCACGCGGGGGCGAGTCCATCAAGGCCTTCCGCGCCGAGGGAGAGCTGATTGGCGCCTACGCGGAGATGTTGCAGCGGCGGCCTTCAATGACCGCGATTGAAGCGCTGGAGCCGAGCCGCGTGCTGGTGTTCCAGACGCGGGACTTCCAGACGCTGGAGCAGGGCCACGTGTGCTGGGAGCGGCTGGCGCGCCGGGTGGCGGAGCAGCACTTCCTCCTCAAGGAGCGCCGCGAGCAGGAGTTCCTGGAGCTGTCCGCGGAGGAGCGGCTCGTGAACTTCTGGGAGGAACATCCCCATTTGAAGGGACGGATTCCCCAGCGCGACGTGGCGGCCTACCTCGGCATCACCGAGGTGGGGCTGAGCCGCATCATGTCGCGGCGCCGCAAGCGCACCACGTCGCCCGCGTAACGCGGACCCGCGAAGGCCAACGACACACAGTATGGGCTCAGGCCGATTGACAGGACGCTTCGTGGAAACTTGATACAACCAGAGCCAAAGTTTTCATCCATCCTCCCGCGACAGATGCAGGTTGTCTGGCGAGCATGCCCGCCTCTACGCTTGCCTGATGACCCGACTGCTCGCAGCGTTGATCCTTCTTCCTTCGATGGCCTTCGGGCAGGTGCGTGTGGACATCGACGTGAAGCTGCCTGACATCGTCTTCACGACCCCGCCGCCACTCGTCGTCGTGCAGCCCGGCGTGCAGGTGGTGGAGGACTACGACGAGGACCTCTACGTCGTGGACAATGTGTACTGGGTGCGCCGCGATGGGCGGTGGTTCCGGGCGCGCGACTACCACGGCGGCTGGGAGGTCGTGGAGGAGCGGCGAGTCCCCGTCACCGTCGTCAAGGTGCCTCCCGGCCGTTACAAGCGGTGGAAGCACCCGAAGAAGCGGGGGGCCGTGCCCGCGTCGTACCATGAGCGCGACCGCCATGATGATCACCACGGCGGTCATCACGACGACCACCACAAGGGCGGCAAGGGCAAGGGGAGGAAGAAGTAGCCCGCCTCCGGCCGGCCATAGCGGGGGAATCCGAGGCCCGGGCTCCGGCCGCGAGCGGAGCGAGGACCCCTTACAGCAGCGGCATGACGTCCAAGAGCGCCATGCCGCCGGCTCCAGGCAGGCCCCGCTACGGCCCCAACTCCTGCCCCAGGTCGAGCACGGCGAATGCCATGACCACCAGGACCGTCCCCAGGAGCACGCCCCTGAGGATGAGTTGCGAGGGGCCCACCTCGTCCCCCACGCGTTGATGCTGCTGGGGGTCGTGCGGCAGGTAACGCACCTGGATGGAGTCTCCCTCCGCGGGCGGACGGTCCCACGGGGTGGACCGGACGCGGTAGGAGTCGTGGATCTCTTCGCCTCCCGGGAGGGGGAAGACGTACTCCACGATGTGCTCAGGATACCGTGCCCTGAGGGCCCTGCGGACGCGGATGAGCGTCCCTTGGGCGGGATGGCCCTCCGCTCGCAGCTTCTGGCTGAGCCAATACGCGTTCAACGACATCGCCATGAGCCGCAGCGGGATGCTTCCGAAGGCCACGGCGATCAGGAGCAGGAAGAAGGGGGACATGGCGCCCCCCGGCTGCAAGGAGCAGACCGCCGGCGCCTACTTCTTCGAAACGGACAGCACGAGCTTCCCGCGTCCGTGCCCCGAGTCGAGCTGTCGGTGGGCTTCGGCGACCTGCTCCAGCGGCAGCACGCGCTCGACGAGGGGACGCATCTGCTTGTTCTCGAGGCTCGGAGGCTTCCTGGCGATGATGTCCGCGCCGACGAGGGCGAGCTCCGAGTACGTGCCGTGAGGGTTCTGGAAGATCTCCGGCGTGTAGAAGACCTCGTCACCGGGCTTGAACCCGGTGACGCCGGGCCCCGCCTGTTCGATGACGCCAGAGGCGTCGTAGCCAATGACGGCGGGAGGCTGTAGCCCGGCCCATGAGCCGTCCTGGCGCAGCTTCGCGTCCACGGGGTTGGGCGGCCAGGAGTTGGAACAGGGACGTCGCGGACTTCGAACAGCGCGGGCCCGCCGACCCGCCTGGCCTCGGCGCGGGGGCCACCATCCTGCCGCACGGCAAGAGGGCTCCCCTTCCACCTATGCTGGGGCGGTGAACACATCACGACTGAAGCCGTGCGCATTCCTGGCTGTCTCCCTCTGGCTGGCATGTACGGGCCAGCTTGGCCAGGACGTTCCCGCGGAAGGCCCTCCAGATTCGGGCGTGCGTCCCCAGGACGACGCCGGGACGCAGCCCGATGCCGGGCCTGGTGACGCGGGCGTCCTGGATGCTGGCAGTCCCGATGCCGGCAGCCCTGACGCGGGGACGTCCCCCATCACGAGCGCCCGGGTCTTCTTCTCCGGACACAGCCTGCTCGACAACCCGATGCCCGACCATTTCGACGACATCGCCAGGAGTCGGGGCAAGGACTTCAACTGGAACCAGCAGATCGTGATTGGTTCACCCCTCCGCGCGCGGACCTGGGGCAGCGGCAACTGGCAGGGCTACCGCTCGGGCAAGAACCGCGTGGGCGACAGCATGAACGTCATCCAGGAGCTGTTGTCCCCCCAGACGCTGGGCGCGGGGGAGAAGTACGACACCCTCCTCGTCACCGAGCGGCATGACATCCTGGGCCCCGTCCAATGGGAGGACACCATCGGCCAGCTGCGGCACTTCCATGACCGGATGGTCGCCGGGAATCCCCAATCCGTCACATACTTTTATCATACATGGCTGGACATCAACAAGTCCGACCCGTCCCAGTGGATTGAGTACGAGACGAACGCCCGGGTTGCCTGGGAATGTGTTTCATCCAAGGTAAACCTCACGTTGCAGGCCGAAGGCCGGCCGGCCCGCGTGGTGTCGCTCCCAGGGAGCGCGGCGCTGGTCCACCTGGTGGAGCGGGTCATCGCGAACGAGGTGCCCGGCATCAGCGGTTCGACCTCGCAGAAGCTCAACGTGCTCTTCAGCGACAACGTCCACCTGACGTCCCTGGGGTCGTATTACATGGCCTCGGTCCACCATGCGGCCGTGTTCCGGCAGTCGCCCGAAGGCGCCCAGGTGCCCTCTGGCCAGAACGCGGCGACCGTGCAGGCCCTCCAGCGCATCGCGTGGGACTTCGTGAGCGCCTATTACGCGCAGCCTGGCGCGGGGGAGCGGACGATGGAGGACTGCCGCACGCGAGTCCCCAGGGACGTCTGCCCTGGCTTCTGGACGATGCTGGGGCGCCCCGAGAACATCGAGGGCTGCCAGCGCTTCTTTGGCAACGCGACCGCGAGCCAGGGTGGAAACCCCTTCGTCTGGCCTGATCCGTACTGGCAGCCGCTGCCCGCTCCGTAGGCAAACGAAAACGGGCTGGGGGGGCGAATGGACGGCTCTCATTTCCCCTCCCATGCTCCCCATGTTAGGAGCCTCCCAATTCCGGGAGGAATTCATGCGTTCATCACAGGCATTGGGGCCGCCCCTGTGCTGGGTCTTTCTCGTCATCCTGCCGTCAGTCGGGCTGGCGGCTCCAAGCAGCGAGGTGAAGAACCATCTGGAGGCCATCGCCAGCCTCTACGAGGAGCTTGAGTTTGAAAGTGCCCTCGGCCAGCTCGCCACGGCACGGCGGCAGGCGCGCGGACCGGACGACGAGGTCGCGCTTTCCATCTGGGAAGGCCTGCTCATGGCGGAGTTGAGCCGGACGGAGGAGGCCTCCGCTGCCTTCATGGCCGCCCTGTTCGTGCGGCCGGACGCACAGCTCCCCGTGAAGGTGTCGCCCAAGGTGTCGGGCCAGTTCGAGTCGCTGCGGAAGGCCGTGAAGAGCACACAACAAACGCGCCGTGGCGACCCCAAACCCTCGTCCGCGCCGCGACAGGCGACGGATGCACCGCGTGAAGGTTCTCCGCCGCCCGCACCGCCCCGAATCGCGTCCCCGTCCAGCGTCGTGGCGGCACCGGCGCCCATCGCGCCCCCGCTCCGGGTGGCCCAGGAGACGCGGACCAGCTCCTTGCGCTCCAAGGCCTATATCCCCGCGATCGCCGGCGGCGCGCTCACCGTCGCGGGTGGGATTTCCTGGGCCCTGTCGCGTGGGGAGCTGTCCAAGCTTCGCAACGCGGACCCGTCCCTCGCGAACTTCTCGGACATTGACCGGGCCGCGTCGCGGGGGCGAACACTGCAAACCGCGGGCGTGGGCCTGCTGGGAGCCGGTGTCTTGGGGCTGGGATTGGCGACGGGCATGTATCTGCTCGGGGCTCCGGAGAAGACTCTCGCGATGCAGATGGGGACGGATGGACGATCGGCGCTTGTGTATGGGAGGTGGCCATGAACTTGTTTCCACTGCGGGCAGTGCTGGTCATGTTCGTGCTCGCGAGCGTGGCCTGTGCCGACTTCGACCTGGAAAAGCAGAAGCTGTGCACCCAGTTCCCTGAACGGTGTGGCAACGCCGATGGAAGCATGGGCGATTGGACGGGCGGAGCGCTGAACGTCACCCTCGGCTACAGCGGCTTCACGCGCGGATGCGTCACGGTGACCGCTACGGACTCGGACAACGTGAGGAACACGAGCAGCATCGACGTGGCGATCCCCGCCAAGACGCCGGGCACCGTGTTGGTGGCGGTGTTCGGGAAGAAGACCTGGGGCCGCGCGCTGAGCGTGACGACGCAGCTGCGTGAGTTCGACTGTTCGGGACCCGCGGTGGGCGACCCGCAGGAGCTGAAGGCGCAAGTTCCCGAGGAAGGCACGCGGGACGTGGCCTTCACCGTGAGGGCCATCGATGCGGATGGGGACGGCTATTTCAGCAGCGCCGACGCGGAAGGTGTCGTCAGCGGCACGGACTGCCGTGACGAAGACCCCGCCGTGAACCCCAAAGCCACGGAGGTGTGCAACGGGAAGGATGACAACTGCACCCTGGGGGAGTCGGACGCGACCGACAAGAAGGCCTGGTTCGTGGACGCGGATGGGGACGGCTACGGAAGCACCCAGGTGGAGGCCTGCATCCAGCCTGCTGGAGCCGCCAACAGAGGCGGTGACTGCAACGACAACGACGCGCAGGTCCGGCCGGATCGGGCGGAGTTCCTCTGCGATGGGAAGGATGACAACTGCAATGGCATGAACGACGAGGACTTCAACGTCGACGGTGATTGCCAGGATGATCTCAAGTGCGCGGGCAAAGTCGCGTGTGCCTCCACGCCGAGCCAGACGACCTGTACGCGACTCCCAGGGGAGAATCCGGTGGCATGGTACGTGGACGGCGACGGCGACGGTTTCAAGGGACAGCTCGCAGGGATGGGCTGTGAGTCGCCCGTGGAGGGCGGTGTTTCCCAATCCGAGGACTGCGATGAAAGCTCCGTCTACGTCCGGCCTGGGATGCCGGAGCTCTGCGACCGGCTGGACAACAACTGCTCCAATGCCGTGGACGAGGGATGTGGCGCCCTCGCTTGGACGACGCAAGCGGGCGTTGGAGGAACTGCGGACGTGACGGCCATCGCCCTTTACGACGAGGGGCGGAAGGCGTGGCTGGTCGGTACGGACAAGCTCGTCCATTTCGACAGCACGACCAACACGACGACGTCGTTTACGAGAGCTTCCTGCAAGGGGAACTGGAGAGCGGTGTGGGCGTCCGCGAGCGGGCGCGTCTTCGCCGTCGGGGATTCAGGGAGGATGACGACCCGGGGCCCCGACCCCTCCGATCAGGAGTGTTTCACTCTCACCGCGCCCAACTCAAACGCTCAGACGACGCTGTATGGCATCACGGGTATCGAGCAGCTCAAAGACCCCACTGTCTATGTGGTCTCGAACCAGGGCAAGACCTTCAAATGGGTAGAGCCCTACTACAATCTCAGCGTGAATCTGACTGAGTTCGGCACTGTTCCCGCCAACCTTCGTGCGGTCTCGAGCGCCGGGTCCGAGGACACCTTGCTGGCCGTGGGCGGGGATGGCATTAACAAGGCAGTTGCCTACCGCTATGACACGGCAAGTTCCTCGTGGCAGCCGGATCTCCAGAGCGGAGTCTTCGACGGATTCCTCAGGGGCATCCATGTCACGGATGGCCGCTTCGCCTACGCGGCAGGCGAGAATGGGCTGGTCCTCAAGAGGAGTGGAGGCGTCTGGACCTCGCTGCCTACCGTCTTCGAATCCAACGGAACAACGAGGGCCATCATCCGGGACGTCCTGGCCTTCAGCGAGAAGGGCATCTACGTCGCAACCAGCGAAGGGAACATCCTTTTCTACAATGGCTCCGTGTGGACCACCGCGTACTCAGGGACAACCCCGCTGTCCTCGTTGGATGGCCCCAACCCCACTCGCATCGTGGCCGGGGGAGGCAGTGGCACCGTTGTGAGCTTCACGGCTCCCGCGCCGCCGGTGCCCTGACCGGCTGGAATCGCGCGTCGAATCCATCGACGCGCTTTCCACGTGCCGTCTCGATGAGGGAGTAGAAGAGCGCGGCCTTGCTGGCCCCAGCCGCCTCCCAGCAGGAGGGCTCTCATTTCGCTTGAACTTCTCCTTTGATCAGCGGTAGAGCGACGTCCTCACATGGGCTCAGGTGCAGTGCCTGTTCCGCCCATGAGCGTTTTGTGGGGAGTTAGTTCAGTTGGTTAGAACGCCGGCCTGTCACGCCGGAGGCCACGGGTTCAAGTCCCGTACTCCTCGCCACAGAGAAGGGCCCGGAATCGAAAGGTTCCGGGCCCTTCGTTTTTCGGCCCGCTGAGCATGATGGCCATGCCACGCGTGCCGCCCTCGGCTACCGCGTGACGTCCACGGTGTAGACGCCATCGCCGGACGTGGCGGTGCCCGTCACATGGGTGCTGCCCGGCGTGCGGCGGACCTGGCCGGTGCCGTCGTCCTCGATTTCACCCGTGAGGGCGAGGTCCAGGGTGACGCTGCCCTCCAGGTCCCCGGTCATCTGGAAGGGCCCCTTGAGCGTCCCGGTGAACGTGCCTCCCGGGATGTCGCGCAGCTGGAGGGTGAGCTCCGGCTGCGCCGCCGTGTCCGTGCTCGAAGCATAGGTGATGTTCACCGGGTCCTCGTCCCCGCCCAGGAGGACCTCCCCGTCGGAGTACCCGGTCATGCCAATGCGCAGGCGCATGCCCTTGTTGGCCGAGCTGCCCTGGTCCACCTGCCCGGTGACGAGCAGCGTCCCGGAGACCGCGCCCGTCGCGGACTGGGGCGGGATGTTCGCGCTGGACGCGGCGTTGAAGCCGACGAAGCCCAGTTGCAGGGCCTTGCTCACGGACGGGTCGAGTCCGAGGTACGCGCGGCGGGCCTGCTCGTCGGAGCTGATGTCGTCATCACCGCAAGCCGTGAGGCCCAGGGACAAAAAGAGGGAACACGCGACAGCGGTCACGGCACGCGGAAGGGGTATGAGCATGATGGGTGTCTCCTGTCATCCGATGGGGCTGTTGCACCGGCAAGGCTCCGTGCCAGTGCAGGCTTCCCCGGCGATCGTCTCGCAGTTGAGCTTCACGCAACACGGGCTGGTGGGCGAGCACGCCTGACCGCCAGCAGAGCAGGTCGAACCCGTCTCGCAGGTGCCGACGATGCTCCCACCCGGGATGTTGCAGCCGAGCCCGACGCAGCAGTCCGCGGGCGAGGTGCAGGCCTGCCCCTGGGGCTGACAGACACTGGGGGTCGAGCAGGTACCATTGGTGCAAATGCCGGAGCAGCAGGCGGCACCCGAGGCACAGGCCTTCCCGTTCGCGGCGCACAAGCCCGCGTCCGTCCCACCCGAGCCACCGTCCGTGCCGCCACCGCCCGGCGTGGCCCCGGCACGGCAGGCGTAGGCGATTTCGGAGACGATGGAGCAGGTGGTGCCAGCACAGCACTTGGAGTCCTGCGGATCACAGAGCGTGCCCACGGGATCGCACGTCACCTTCTGGCAGGTCAGGCCGCCATCCGCGCCAGGCAGGCAGCGCGCGCCGCCGCAGCACTGGTCGGAGAACTGGCACTGCTGGTCCTGCGCGATGCAGCACGGCTCCTCGCCGGTGTAGCCCGTGGGGCAGCCCGCCGGACAGCTGTTGTTGGGACAGCCGCCGAAGCAGCGCGGCACGCCGACGGAGTCCACCTTGCACACGGCCTTCTGGCCGTCGCAGCAGGCCTCGCGGGCGTTCACGTCGATGATGCCGCCATCCGGCAGCTGGCCGCTGCCGCAGATGTTGCCCACCGGGTTGCAGCCATTCGGCTTGTCACAGCGGCTCTCGCGGCAGTCCACCGCGTTGGACAGCTTCTCACCGCCACAGCACACGCCGTCGTCAGTGCAATAATTGCCCGTGGGACGGCAGCCGCCCACCGGCTGGCACACGGTGGTCCCGTAGCCCAGGTCCACGCACGCGCGCGAACAGCAGGTGCTGGAGCCCGAGCAGGGGTTGCCGTCCTGGAGGCAGCCGCCCGCGCCGCCACCGCTGACCGCCACGCAGCGGCCCGGGGTGCCCGTGTTCTCCTGCGAGCACACACCGCCGCAGCAGTCCGCGCCCTTCATGCACAAATCGTTATTGGCCTGGCACGAGTACGCCGGCTTGCAGAGCCCTCCCTGGCAGTTGCTGGAGCAGCAGTCCCCCGCGCCGGTGCAGGCCTGGCCCGGCACCTTGCAGCTGCTGGTGCTGTTGGAAGGCAGCGCCGCGCACTTGCCGTCCGCGCCGCGGAGCTTCGTGCAGCACTCCTCCGCGCTGGCGCACGTGCTGCCCACGTCCAGGCACTGCAGCGTGGAGCACCTGCCGTCCAGGCAGCTGTTCGTGCAGCACTCGATGCCGCTGGTGCAGGCCTCGCCCGCGGCGGTGCACTGGGCACTGGGGGCCGGACAGACGCCCGTGTCCGAGCAGAGGCCCGTACAGCATGAGGCGCCCGAGTCCCGGCTGCACGCCGTGCCCTCGCCGAGGCACTGGGAGCCAGGCCCCGCGTCGGGCAGGGGCTGCCCCGCATCCGTTCCAGCATCCACCGTGACCGGCGGGGAGTCCGGCGGCTTGCCAATGTCTCCACTGCTACAAGCCACGACACCGAGGGCCACACCCAGGGCCCCCAGCAACAGCCAGCGGTTTGCATTCATCCCCCAGAAGACCCCGGCCGGTGACCACCGGCCACGCGACAGCCCCGCCCACGCCCTGATTCCAGGCTGGAATCCCCTCCGCGCCCGGGCCCACCATCCGCTTCACCATCTGGGACTTGAATCCATCCGTGTACGGCACTGCGTCCTGCCTGCTCTCGCCCCCAAGGCGTGGTCATCCCGGCCGCTCAGCCGAGGCGACAACTTCCCTGACACAGGGGGCCTCCAGGCAGTGTGATCATCCCGGGTCGAGGGAATTGATGGCTTTACGGGCCATGGGTTGGATGACCCTATAGTAGAAGCCGTTGGTCTCCAATGGAGCAGGCGCAGCCCCGTACCCCCCAAAGCCGTGGTCATCCCGCAGCGTGTTGGCGACAAGCAACTCGTTGGCTTTCTTCTGTTCCGGATACTCCCCCTGCTTCCAATTGAAATAACCAGGGGTCTGGTAGACACGGAACGGACCCGAGTTGCTCACGCCACGAAGCTCAGTGAATGACCAAACATCGCTGTTCAACGTCTTGACGTCCGTTCCTCTGGCTCCGGGGCCAAACCGCAGTTTGTTGAACGCGTTCTGGTGCATCCCCGTAATGGAGCCGAAAACCGCCTCTGCTTCGTTTTTTCCGGCGAAAGTGGCGCCGCCCAGGCGGAAGTTCACGCCCTGGTCGAAGTTGCTACCGTACTTGTTTGAAGCGGCAAGGAGAAAGCTGCCCAGGCATTGGTTTTCCACGCCACCGGCACCCGCTCGGGAAAAGCTGATGAAGCTGTCAAGAAAGCGATCCGCAGGATAGCTGTGGATCCACTTGCTGGGTCCGATTTTCAGGTCCAGTACGATGCCCACACGAGTCCCCGCGATGAATGACTTGGTCAGGTCACCGATGGCGTAGCTGGTGTAACCGACGCCAATCTGAGCAATCCACCTGCGCAGCAGGGTCCGGGCGTTTGGCATCACCGGAGTTTCGGGTTCGAGCGTGTCGGCGAGGGACACGACGGAGAGGTCGCCTTCTCCAATATGGTAGAAGGCCGGACGGGCATCCATGGGGAACAGCGCGCTCACGGAGGCACCCGCCACGGGGGCGGGGTGCTTGTAGATGGTGACGGTCCAGCCGCATGATATCCAGCTGAGGATGTTGAACGCTGACAGGTAGTTGATGGGGCCGTTCCCAATCCAGACGCAATTGATTTTCTTCTGTGCCTTGGGAAGCTCTGCCAGTGTGGGCATGTTCGGATCCTGTCGCGTGGAGATAACCCTGAGCATAGGACGACACATAAGACGGATGGGGCCCTACCGTTGCGCGAGGATCCGGTCAGCAGGGCTCGGAGGGCATCCCTTCCAGGTCGCTGGAAGTGGCCGCGGGCATGGAGCGGCTGTGGCTGGGACGCGGCGGAGGACGTGCAGCCCGGTGGCACGACGGGCGGCGCGCCAGGCTTCCGCTGGGGGGCGCGTCAACGCACGACGGTGAAGCGTCCCCGCGCGAGGAAGACGTGCGCATCGTCGATGATCACCTGGGTCTCCGGCTGCGAGCGCCACAGGTCGATGAGCTCGCGGAGTCGCTCCGGGGTGACGGGCGCGGGGATGCCCAGAGGCGGCTTCTCCACCAGCACCAGGTCATAGACGAGGACACCATCCGCCTGGGGCCCGCCCACCATGTAGATCTCGTCCCGCGACGCCACGTCCGGCACCAGGTTACCGCCGAGCAGGACCTTGCCCCCCGGGCTCGCGGCGAGGACGTCCTTCGCGTGCTGGAGGGCCGAGAGGCGTTCGGGTGTGGCGGGGCAGTGCGCGGGAAGGGACTCCGACCGGGAGACGCTGCGCCATGACGAGCGCAGGAGGTTCTGGTTGGTGGTGAAGAGCAGCACGCCGGTGGTGAGCAACACCCAGGGCGGAGGGCCACGCCGGAGCAGCAGCGGTAGCAGGGTCATGAGCGCGGCGGCCATGAGCGGGGCGCCGTACTGGGCGCGCCATGCCATGCCCAAGAAGCGGATGCCAATCATCGGCAGCAGTAGCGACAGCCATACCCAATCGGGCTTCCACTTCCGCCGCCAGGCCCAGAGGCCCACGGGGATGAAGACGGTGAGCAGGGTGCCGACGCGCCGCATGGGGTCGAGCGCGAAACGCTCGGCCAGATACGCGCCCAGCCCCTGGCCCGCGGTCGGCGACAGCCGCGCGCGGTAGTCCACTGTCTCGCCCCACAACGCGGAGCGCCCGAAGAACACGAACGCAAGCCACGCTGCGGACAGCGTGAACACCCACAGCGCGGCGCGACGCTCGCCCCGGAGCAAGAGCCCGCCCGCGAGCATCAGTCCCACGAAGGCGAATTCCTCCTTGCAGGCGAACAGCAACACCAGCGCGGCGATCATCCACCCCGTGCGCCGAAGGCAGTACGCCACCGCGAACCACGTCCACGGCAGCATGGCCCACGTGGTGGGGTGGGCGGGATAGATGAGCGCCGCCAGGGTGCCGGTGTTGAAGAGCAGCACCGCGCCCAGGAACACCGTGGAGGCCCGGTCCAACAGGCCGCGCACGTGGAGCCACGCGAGCGGCGCGACCGACAGCAGGACGAAGACGGCCTCCGCCACCAGCGCCGTCCACATCGCCGGCAGCAGCGCACCCAGCGGACGGGCCAGCCACAGCACGGGGTCGAAGTGGTCCGCGAAGATGAAGACCTGCCGCGCGCTGAGCCAGGGGTTCGGATCGCTCAACGACAGCCGCGCCAGGGCCTGGGCGTAGATGCCCAGATCATAGGTCGCGAAGCAGGAGCGCGCGGCCTGGAGCCACACCGGCGCCACCGCGACCACCGCCCAGAGGAGCGCCAGCGCGGACAGCACCAGCAGGCCCGGGAGCGCACGGCGAGAGGAGTCGGGAGTCGGGGTGGAGGTCATCGCGCGCGCGGGTGGCGCGGCCCATCTAGCGCATTCCCCCCGGAGACTCCACCGGAGGCCATGGTGCCCGCTTCAGCGACTCCTCGCCCCGAAGCCAGAACCCGCGTTCGTTGGAGTTGAGCGAGCCTTCGAGGAAACCAGAGAAGGAGTCCGCAATCTGGCGTAGCTGACGGCTCCGCCTCCTCATGGGAAGGCGGCTTGAGCGGTGAGTCAGGACACGTCGCCGGAGGACCGGCAGGGCAGTGCCCCGAACCAACGACCTGCGCGCCCTGCCTCAAACAGGCAGCGACCATCGGCCGGTGCGGATGACCCTTTTCGTGCCGGTCCGTGAGCAGACGCAGTACGTTCGGACGGAGGATGACGTCAATCCCTCCCGATGGAGTCACGACATGGTGAAGGTGTTCGCCTTTCTCACGAAGAAGCAGGGACTCGAGACGCAGGCCTTCATCGACTACTACGAGAAGAACCACGTGCCGCTGGTCTGCGGCCTGGCGCCCCCGCCCATCGTCTACAAACGCAACTTCCTGGTGCGGGGCGATGCGCTGAACATGGAAGACAGCTCCATCGACTTCGACGTCATCACCGAGCTGGTGTTCCCCGACCGGGAGTCCTTCCATGCATGGGGGGCTCTGCTCTTCGCTCCTTCCAATGGTGACGCGATCGCCAAGGACGAAGAGAATTTCCTCGAACGCTCACGGACCCGGGCCTACGTCGTCGAGGAGCACGTGACGACCTCCGGGTGACCGGTGGCCTCAGCGCCAGGCGTGCCGCAGGAGGCGGGCGGAACGGCGTGCGCTCCGCAGGCGGCGGAGGCCGAAGAGGAGGAGCGCCGTGCCCGCGAGCCACTGCGCGCCCCGGATGATGCGATTGACGTCCACGGCGGGAACCCAGGTGACGTTGCCCTCGCGGATGACGAAGGCGCCCGCGGGGCGGGCCTTCAGACCGAAGCCACTGCCAGAGCCGCTGCCCTTCACGGCCTCTCCCTCCACTCCGGCCTGCTGGATCGCCGCCGGCCCCTCGCCGCCGCCTCCGCCGCCTCCGCCGGCCACCAGGGCCGCGGGAATCACGGTGATTCCGTCCTGCTGGATGGCCTCTCCGTAGACACGCTTCACGGAGATGCTGTCGCGGGCCCGGTCGATGACCTCATTGACGTCCATGGCGTCCCCCAAGATGGGATGTCGGTGTCCTCTCAGCGAGAGGTGGACACGGTGCGGCATGAGGACCGGATGGGCAGGCCGGCGGGCCGTGGGGCGACACGGGGAGCAGGGGCTCCAGGACAGGGCGCTCGGGCGCAGGGGCCGGAGGGGCTCGGGCTTCACCGTCAGGCCGCTGCCCGGCACCGCGAGCTCAGGACGTCTTGTACTCCAGCGCCTTGCGTTGCTCCGGCTCCAGCCGCTCAATGGCATAGCGCAGGGTATCCCGCTGCATCCCGGAGATGTTCTCCTGGATGAACCTCACCACCGCCTCCCGGTGGTGGTCCGCCGCTACCTTCAGCAGCAACCCCACGCTCTTCTGCACGTACGGCTCTGGATCCGATAGCAATTGGCGTGCATTGCCGGGGATCACCTCGCCAGGGCACACGCTGCCGTCAGCCTCCCACTGGCTTCTCGTGAGCCCTGCGAGACTGGGGAACTCGGGCCGCTCGCGTCCGTGAGCGGGTTGACCCTGTGGGGCCGCATGTGCCCCCAGTGTGCCCCTCCAGCGGGGCTGAGAACGGGACAAGACGGGATGGGGCGGCACCACGAACCGACGTGAGATCAAGGCGATAGCGGGTAACAGCGCGTCCTGCCTGGGGTTTGCTATCGCCCTGCCCACGGGTTCAAGTCCCATACTCCTCGCCACTGAGAAGGGCCCGGAATCGAAAGGTTCCGGGCCCTTCGCTTTTAGCCACAGGGCCCTGGCCACCGACTCGCCACCGGCCGGGTCGAGCTCCAGGGTGCAATCGAATGGATAGGCTGGCGTACACCTCGCGTCCCACCCCCTTCCTTCGGTGAACCCATGCGTCGTTCCCTGTCCCGCCTCGTGCTCGCGGCCATCCTGTTCAGCCCGGGTGGTGCGGCCCTCGCGGCGGAGGGGACGAAGAAGCCCGCCACGCAATGGTTGGCCAGCCCTGCTCAGGCGGCCCGCGCTGCGCGAGTGGAGGCGGGCCTGGCCCCGGTCGTCATCGAAGGCGAGAAACCCCAGAGCCTGACGCTCCCGCAGTGGATGGCGCTGTACCGGATCCCCGGACTGAGCATCGCCGTCTTCGACAAGCACGCCATCGTCTGGGCCAGGACCTATGGCGTGAGGGAGGCGGGTGGCTCGGAGCCCGTCACCCTGGAGACGCTGTTCCAGGCGGGCTCCATCAGCAAGCCGGTGACGGCCCTGGCGGCGCTGCACTTCGCCGAGGCCGGCAAATGGTCGCTCGATGAGAACATCAACGACAGGCTGCGCTCGTGGAATGTCCCCGAGAACGACTTCACGAAGGAGCAGAAGGTCACCCTGCGCCGGCTGCTCAGCCACAGCGCGGGGACGACCGTGCATGGCTTCCCCGGGTACGCCGTGGACGCGCCCATGCCCACGCTGGTGCAGGTGCTGGAGGGCGTGGCGCCCGCGAACACCGCCCCGGTGCGCGTCGACCTCGTCCCCGGTACGAAGACGCGCTACAGCGGCGGTGGCACGTCCATCGTCCAGCTGATGATGGTGGATCAGCTCCAGAAGCCGTTCCCCCAGGTCATGCGGGAAACGGTGCTGAAGCCGCTCGGCATGAGCAGCAGTTCCTACGAGCAGCCCCTGCCTCCGGCCCTCGCCGCCAGGACGGCGACCGGGACGTACCCCAGCGGGAAGAGCGTCGCGGGCCGCTGGCACGTGTACCCGGAGATGGCCGCGGCCGGACTGTGGACCACGCCGTCCGACCTCGCGCGGGTCGCCCTCGAAGTGTCCAGCGCGAAAGCGGGGAAGTCCAAGCGAGTGCTGTCACAAGCGATGACGAAGCAGATGCTGACGCGGCAGTCGGAGCGGTTCGGGCTGGGCTTCCAGGTGGAACCCGGCACCGACCGCTTCTGGCACGGAGGCGCGGACGAAGGCTTCCAGGCCGCGTTCATGGCCTTCAGTGACACGGGCAGCGGCGTGGTCGTCATGGCCAACTCCGACAACGGCTTCCTGCTCTTCGACCGCCTCATCGCCAGCGTCGCGTCCGAGTATGCCTGGACCGCGTTCAGGCCCGAGCCCGTGTCGCCGTCCGCACAGGTGGATGTGCTCATGCGGCTCAAGGGCGTCGACACCGCGCTCGCCTGGTACACCGCGAAGCATCGCGAGGGCATGAAGGGCCTGGAGTCGGGGCACCTGAACCAGCTCGGTTACCAGATGCTGGGAGACGGCAAGGGCGCGGAAGCGGTGCGGGTGTTCGAAGCGAACGTGAAGCTCTTCCCGACGGATGCGAATGCCTACGACAGCCTCGGCGAGGCACAGCTCCAACTGGGACAGAAGGACGAGGCCATCGCGAGCTACAGGAAGTCACTCGCACTGGACCCGGGGAATGCCAATGCGGTGAAGGTCCTCGGGAAACTTGGCGTGCCCACCGGGAAGTGAGCGGAAGGCAATCACAAGCGCCGCGCCTGGAGGCGCTACAGTCTCGCGCATGCTCACGGGTCGCTCCGCCCTCGAAACGACCGACTGGTCCCGCCTGCTCCACGCCTATGGTCGCGCCACGGACGCGCCCGGGCACCTGCGCGCGGCGGACGTGCCCCTCCGGGACAGCGCGAGAGGGAGATGCGGCCGGCCTACAGCCCTACCTGGAACAGGAGGATGAGCCGCGAGAAGGAGTCCGTGCCCTCCCACAGCGCCGGATAGTGGTCCCAGCTGAGCGCGGCCCCCAGCGGACCGAAGTGCAGGTCCGCGAGCAGCCGCAGTCCCGGCCTGGCTTCGGGGAGCACCTGCACCGGCACACCCAGGCCGAGCCCGAGGCTCGGGATGATGACGACCTGGGGCGTCGCATACTGCGTGAGCGGCGTGAGGACGAGCTGCTCTCGGAAGTCCGTCTCCACCGAGAGCGAATGCAGGAAGGACTCGGGCGCGGCGAGCTGGTAGCCGAGCCGCGCCATGAAGCGGGAACCGCCCCCGAGCCGCGCGCCCAGGCCCAACTGCACACCGCCCGGAATCCACCACGGCTGGGGCTTCGTCAGCGTGACGTTGAGCCACTCGGGCGCGCTCTCCGCCGTGAGGCTCCGCTCCGCCACCACCTGCTCGCCCTCATGCCGAAGCCGCCAGCCCGTGGCCACCGGCAGCGTGCGCGCGGATGCATCCGGGCTGCTGCCCACCTCCCACGCGGAAGGGACACGCACCGTGACGTGGAGCGTGGGGTTGCCCGCCCAGGTCCGGATGGGCCCCAGCAGATAGTCGATGTCCCAGTGCGTGGCCCGCGCCGGTCCGGGGGACAGCAGTGCGTGGCGCGACTGGACCGCGGGCCACACGTACCCCGAGGGCAGGAAGCGCCGCTCGAGCTGCATCACGCCGCGCACCCACAGCTCCCCTTCCCGCCCGGGCGGAAGCGTGAGGGTGAAGCCAAAGCGCTCCACCGGGGAATGCGCGGGCCTTCCGAACGCATCCTCCGGTGTGGGGCCCATCGCTGCCCCCTGCCCCTCTGTCACCGGGAGAGGCTCCTCGTCGAATCGCACGCGGACCTCGCGCGTCCGGAGTCCCAGGAAGGCGGCATCGATGACCTCCGCCTCGGAGGTCCCGTTGCGCAGCCGGTAACGCGCCTCGAAGCGACAGACCGCCTCCTGCTCCGCCTCCGCGCAATCGAAGTCCAGCTTCTCGCTGAGCACCTCCGT
Organism: Corallococcus sp. AB045; assembly: GCF_003668895.1. Taxonomy (NCBI): domain Bacteria; kingdom Pseudomonadati; phylum Myxococcota; class Myxococcia; order Myxococcales; family Myxococcaceae; genus Corallococcus; species Corallococcus sp. AB045. The sequence goes on along the minus strand of NZ_RAWN01000007.1, from coordinate 10,355 downwards.
GCGCGTGCGCGCGGTCCCCGGGGACAGGGTGAAGGTCGCCGGCGTCCGCCTGGATGCGGCCACGTTGGCGGCGGCGGGCAATGCAGCGAGGAGACACACGAGGAACGCAAGGCGGACCGCCATGTCCGCCATTGTCGCTCAACGAATGCCGTAGGGGACGAAGAACGAGCCCCAGATGAAAGCGGGCTGAAGCGCCAGATGAGCTCCAGCCCGTTTCATCATTGTCCCGGGTTGCCAGGGTGGCCGCGAGCCGTTCGCCCTGCCCCGGCTTCCCCAGGTCGAAGACGAACGCGTCTTCTCCTTCGCCAGGGGAAGGTCCGCTGGATGGAACCATCAGGCTCACGCGTCCACCTACTCACCCGCTTGCCACCCTGACAGACGAATTGTCCGCGCACCTGCTGCTCGATGGGCCGAGAGACTCATTTCGTAGATGAAATGGTTTGGCTGCCCTTCATGGCCACGCCGCCACCGCGAGGACCGTCAGCGCACATTCACGCCCCACACATTGCATCTGCCCAACCCACGCGGGGATGACGAGCCGTGGTGTGTATGGGTGATGCATTACCCATGAGTGTGGGGTGCCACCCGGGTGTTGCCGCGCGGACTTGAAGTCTCCCATTGTCGGTGACAAGGATGCGCGTCGCCGCTCCGTGAGGGATGGAAAGGCTTCCACCTTCGCGTGAGCCGGCGATCACGCCCGAACATGACAAGGACCTTCTTGCCATGGCAGGGCTTCGCTCCAAGGGGGGCAATCCATGACGCGTTCCTTCGCATCCACCTTCCCATCCATCGTGTTGCTGCTCGCCAGCACGGCTTGCGGTCCCGGCCCGTACTACGACCAGGAGCCGACGGGGCCCTCCCCCGCGGTCGAGGTGGCCACCGAGCGCCAGGCCCTCGCCAGTTGGAGCTCCGCCGCGCCGATGTCCACGGCCCGATTCGACCACAGCGCCACCGTCCTGCCGTCGGGCAAGGTGCTGGTGGCGGGCGGCGACCCTGGCACGACCACCTACCTTTCCAGCGCGGCGCTCTATAACCCGGCAACCAACACCTGGGCCGCCACGGGGAGCATGACGCAGGCCCGCTCGGCCCACGTCGCCGTCCTGCTGTCGTCGGGCAAGGTGCTCGTCATCGGCGGCACCTTCGGCAGCACCACCACCGCGGAGCTGTACGACCCGGCCACGGGGACGTGGACCGCCACCGGCAGCCTCTCCACGCTCCGCACCAACTTCTCCGCGACCCTGCTGTCCTCGGGACAGGTCCTCGTCACGGGCGGCCGTGGCACTGGGGGCGTCTACCTGACCAGCTGCGAGCTGTACGACCCGGCCACCGGCACCTGGTCCGCCACGGGCAGCCTCGCCGAGGGCCGCATGGACCACTCCGCCTTGCGGCTCGGCAACGGGCAGGTGCTCGTCAGCGGCGGCCTCTACATGATCTTCACCTCCCTGTACCGGATCGACAGCGCGGAGCTGTACGACCCCGCCACCGGCACCTGGTCCACGACAGGAAGCCTCGCCACGGGCCGCAGCGAGCACCTGTCGCTCCTGCTGCCCTCCGGCGATGCGCTGATCGTGGGAGGGGTGGCCGGCAACGGCAGGCTCCCCGGTCACTACTCGGTCTCCGCGGCCGAGTCGTTCAGCGCGGGCACCATGTCGTCCGCGGGCACGATGAGCAGCCCGCGCCACGGCCACGCCGCCGCCGCACTGCCTTCGGGCGCCGTCCTGGTGGCGGGGGGCCTGAACAAGATTGGCAGCACCACCACGACGCAATTCCTGTCCAGCGCGAGCCTGTACGACCCGGCCACCGGCACCTGGAGCGCCACGACCAGCATGCTGGCGGTGCGCAACCACTTCACGCTCAGCCCCCTGCCGTCGGGCAAGGTGCTGGCGGTGGGCGGAACCAACAGCTCGGGCCTGGGGCTCGCATCCACGGAGCTCTACACCCCGTGACCTGAGTGCCCCGGGGCCCCGCTCGCATGCGGGAGCCCCGAGGCGCGGGTGTCTACTTCTTGAGCTTGAGCCCTTTTGATGGAGGGCAGCCTGGGCTTCCGTCAGCCAATGACTGAGCAAGAAATCCGTGCAACCCGAGCGGTTCCTTGACGCTGATAGGAATTCAAGCCTTCATGGCCTTCCACCCATCCTGCATTGAGGAACGGCTCACCCCATGAAGAAATCCAAGACATTTGTGCGTGCCACGCTTGTAATGGCTCTCGTCTGCGGCGGCTGCGGGCCGGCACCGGAGGGAACGGAAAGCGACACACTCTCCAATACCTCCGGACGGGCTGTCACGTTCGAGGAGTTTCGCGGCACCGTCCACCAGGACTCGCGCGGCCGGTACATCTACGACGGGGACATGGTGGCGCATGACCTGACGGAGCTGAGGCAGGCCTGGGAGCGGATGCATCCACAGAACGGAGCCCTCACCGTCAACCAGTACAATGCGGCGCTGGACGCAATCTGGAGGAACGGCGAGCAGCTCTATCTCACCTATTGCGTCAGCGACTCTTTCGGAGGCAACAAGCAGGCCGTCGTCAACGCCATGAGCACCGCTGGCGCCGCCTGGGGCGCGAAGGCTCGCATCAACTTCGTCTATGTTCCCGCGCAGGACACCAACTGCACCAACGCGAACGGGAGCGTCGTCTTCAACGTCAGCCCCATGTCGGGAGGCGCGGCCCTTGCGACCGCCTTCTTTCCCGGAACCGCGCGACCGCTACGCACGCTCGATCTCGATGCCTCCGCGTTCAACCTCCAGGGCTGGGCGACGCTGGCGGGCATCCTGACGCACGAGCTGGGTCATACGCTCGGCTTCCGTCACGAGTTCCTCCAGTCCGGCATGTGCTACGCCGGCATGGAGCCCGGGGGCTGGCGAGGCGTCACGCCGTATGACGCGGGCTCCATCATGAACTACCCCTATCCGGAGTGCGGCGGCTTCAACTCCACGGGCCCGTCCACCACCGACCACGAGGGGGCCACCCAGCTCTACGGCAGCCGCGTCTGGGTCAACGCGAGCGCTCCGACAGGGTGCGGCCAGATTCTCGGTGGCAAGGGCCTCGACCGGGATCAACTTCTCTGGTCGTGCGATGGCCGTTTCTATCTCCACCACTCGCCGTTCGGCATCCTTCAGCTCGTCAAGTACACCCCGGGCCCTGGCGGAGCAACCGTCCAGACGCTCTGGACGTCTGGCACCTCGGGGCAGCCGGGCTACGGCACGTACATGCAGACCGACGGCAACCTCGTCATCTACTCGGGTCTCGGGAGGGCCATCTGGCATTCCGGGACCTATGGGAACCCGGGCTCCGCGCTGGCGCTCCAGAACGACGGCAACCTGGTCATCTATTCGCCGCAGGGACAGGTGCTGTGGACCAGCGGCACCGGGGGCCACTGACCTGACGGGCTGACAGCCTGGACTACGGCGCCGCCATCGGCCCCAGGGCGTGAGCGCACGCGCAACGCTCGGTGGATGAAGCACAGCGGCCCTCCCTGAACGTTGGGGCGGGCCGCTTTGGCGGAACGAGAGGTGTCAACCCGACGTCAGCAAACGCCGTCGCGGGACTCGCAGTAGCTGAAGCGAATGGAAGGAGAGCCGGGGGTGCGGCATTCGCTGCCGTCGCAGCAATACATGACGCCCCAGGAAGCATGCTTCGAGTCCGCGCTGGATGAGGCACACTGCGCCTCGCACGTGGCAGCGGGACCAGTGCACGTGGTGCCGTTGGCGCACGTAATGTACACATCTCCGTCGGACGTGCCCCCACAGCCCGCCAGCATCCCTGCTGCCCTCACGCGGAAGCGGGAGAGTCGGTTGCCCGGTCCCCAGCGGCGTGACGCTGGCAATCCAGCCAGGGCGCCTTGCTCATCCCGAAAATGAAGACGGGCTGGAGACCTTTCGGCCTCCAGACAGCTTCGTCATTTGGTCGAGGGGACAGGATTTGAACCCGTGGACACGGGGTGCCCTAAACCCGCGACGGTGCACGTCTTTCGCTAAATCATGAGTAAACCCAGGCGCTTCGCATCCATGGGGCTGTCCTCCCCCGTCCCGCCTGTCGCCTGTAGGCCCCGCAGTCTTGGAGACATTTCCGGAGACGGCACCAGGGGCCACGGTACTCCAGCGGTGCGCTGCGAGAGTCGCAAGGACGAATTGCTCGTTGCCTTTTCTTGCAAGGCGGTGCGCTCCATTCTGGAGCACCTGGGGCTGCCCACGCGGCCTGCGAAGCTGGTCCCGACGCAAGGGCCACCCCAGCTGGCGTGGTGTTGAGCCACAAGCAGTCGCGCTGCCCCAGAAGCCTATGCCCCTGCTGCCCTTGCTGGATGGGCCGCCTGGGCCGACGTGTGCCCAGAGGGGACTGCACGACCTCCTCGCCGCATTGGCGCACAGCCTGAGGCCCCGTCAGCCGCCTTCTTCGGCTCCCCGGCTCCAGCCCTCTCCCTTAACAGGGCTCCCGTCCCTCCTATACGGCCCACCCGCGCGGGCGAACAGACGACAAACATGTAATTTTCAAGAATTACACGAATAACCATTTTCAAAGCAACTCATTCACGGGACGCGAGAAAACCCTGTCGACACATCCTCCCCCGCTGTTTCCCCCTCCCCTGGAGCGAGATGCGAAAACAATTCCTGACACTCACAGTGATGACGCTTGCGGCCACCAGTGCCCTGGCGGCGGACCGCCTGAATCCGGCGGATCTGCGCCGTGTCACCAAGGCGCGTGAGTCCCTGGTCCCCGCCGTCGCGAAGGAGTTCGGCCCCAAGGCCCGGTTCATCCACCTCTTCGGCCAGGGCCAGGGAATGCTGGCGGGCGTCGTCGCGGAGATTCCCGCGGAGCCGCTGGGCACGGACGAACTGCCCCTGCTGGCCATCGTCCGGTACGACGAATCCACCGGCGCGGTGCGCATGGTGGCCCGCGAGTTCAAGTACCGCGAAGCCCGCTCGGTGGGAACGGACGTGGCGCTGCTGGAAGGTGATGGCACCCTGCGCATGCGCGACGCCCATGGCCAGGACCGGCTGCTCGCGCGGGGCGTGGGCGGGGACCTGTTCCCCACGGCGAAGGGAGACGCGCTGGTGGCCACGCTGCTGATGAACAGCGAGGGGCCGCATGAAACCGCCGTGGGCCTCATCGACCTCCAGGGCCGCGTGAAGGTCCTGGCGGATGGCCCCGGCGTGGACGCGACGCCCAGCATCTCCCCCGATGGCAAGACCGTGGTGTTCGTGTCCGGCCGGACCAGCGTGGCGTCGTTCTACGTGACGAACGTGGAGGGCGCGCCGGCCCGGCAGCTCACCAACGTCGGCCTGGAGAACTGGATGCTGTTCGGAGGCCCGCCCAAGGAGTTCGTGCCCCCGCCCGTCTCCACCCACCACATGGAGTGGCTGAACGAGGACGTGCTTCGCTACAACGCCGGCGGCGGTGCGTTCTGGAAGCTCAATGTGCGCACCGGCCACGCGGCTCCGGATGTGGGAGGTGAGCCGTGAAGTCCCTGCCCCTCGCGCTGGCCTTCGCGCTGCTGGCCTTCCCTGCGGTGTCCTCCGCCCAGACGATGTTCCGCTTCCCTGCCTCACAGCTCGCGGACCAGTGCGGCAACGGTGGCTGCGTGGTGAGCGCATACAAGGACTACGGCGGCCGGGACTACGCCTGCGGCGGCGTGCGCTACAGCGGCCACACAGGCATCGACTACGCGCTGGTCGGCGGGTTCAGCAAGATGGACTACGGCGTCTGGGCCATGAACGCAGCCCGGGGCTACGTCGAGGCGTCCGTGGATGGCTATTTCGACCGGTGCAACTACTGGGACCAGGCCAACCCCTACGCCGCCTGCGGCCTCTACACGGCCAACTACATCATCATGCGACACCCGGACAACACGCAGACCAAATACTGGCACCTGAAGGCATACACCCAGCAGTTCGCACGGGGCACGACCCTCGCCTGCGGAAACTGGATCGCCCGGGTGGGCTCGTCCGGCGCCTCCACCGGCCCACACCTGCACTTCGAATACTGGGTCCCCGGCTACGGCACGGATGACCCGTACGCGGGCTCCTGCGGAACGCCCTACACGCGGTGGACCGCGCAGGGCGCCTACCGCGGCCTCCCCGGCATCACCTGCCAGTAACCCGCCACCGCCATCCCCTGGGAAAGCCTTCCCGGGTCCAGTGGGTATACACTGTATACCCGCTGGACCCGACAGGAGGAACACCGCATGGGCGACCGATGGCTGCTGCGTGGGGCTGAGATCATCACCTGCGACCCCGAACAGGCGGACCTGCCGCGAGGTGACGTCCTGGTGGAGGACGGGCGCATCGTCGCGATGGGTCCCCAGTTGCACGCCGGGGACTGTCGCGTCGTCGACCTGCGCGGGAGGCTGATCCTGCCCGGCCTCATCGATGCGCACCGGCACACGTGGCAGACGCCGCTGCGCGCCCTGGGGGCGGACTGGACGGTGATGGACTACCTGGCGGCGGTGCGCGTGAAGCTGTCGCCCGCGTTCCAGCCGGAGGACGTGCATGCCGCCAACCTGGCCGGGGCGCTGGAGGCCCTGGACGCGGGCATCACCACGCTCGTGGACTATTCGCACTGCGTGGAGTCCCCCGCGCACGCGGACGCCGCGCTCACTGCGCTGGAGGACTCCGGCATCCGGGCCCTCTTCGCCTACGGCTACGCGGCGGGTCCCCAGGAGAGCGCCGCGCTGCCGACCCCCGCGAGCCGGAGACAGGACGCCCGACGCCTGCGCTCCACCCGGCTGGCCTCCGACAGCGGGCTTGTCCGCATGGGCGTCGCGCTGACGGAGATGCAGGTTCCCTGGGAGCAGAGCCGGGCGGAGCTCCTCTCCGCACGCGAGCTGGGCGTCCCCATCACCGCCCACTGCTCCGCGTGGCCCGTGTCGGGCCCGAGCGAAGTGCGGCGGATGGCGGACGAAGGCCTGCTCGGTCCGGACGTGCTCTTCGTCCACTGCACGTGGAGCTCCGACGAGGACCTGCGGCGCATCGCCGACAGCGGCGGTGCCGTCGCGGTGACGCCGGAGACGGAGCTTCAGATGGGCATGGGCTTCCCCGTCACCGGACGCGCGCTGCGCGCGGGGGTCCGGACGACGCTCGGCTGCGACGTCGTCTCCAGCAACGGCGGGGACCTGTTCACCGCGATGCGGCTGGCCCTCCAGGTGGAGCGGGCCCGAGCCCATGAGAAGGACGGGCTGTCCAAGGTCCTCGCGCTCAAGGCCGCTCGCATGCTGCCGATGGTGACGCTCGACGCCGCGGAAGCCCTGGGGCTGGGACGCGTGACGGGCTCGCTGCGGCCGGGCAAGGACGCGGACCTCATCGTCCTCGCCGCCGATGCACTGAACCTGACGCCGCTCAACCGTCCCCGCGACGCGGTGGTGCTCCAGGCGCATGCGGGCAACGTCGAATCAGTGATGGTGCGCGGACGGTGGGCGAAGTTCCAGGGCGCCCTGGTGGGCGTGGACCTGGCCACGGTCCGGCGCCGGGTCATCGAAGCCCGCGACGCGGTGCTCGCCCGGGTGGGAGGACCGGACGCACTCCTGGGCGGACGGGAGGACCTCTCCGCGCACTGGGACATGGGAGGCGCTGGAGGCACGAAGGACGCGTGACGTGACGCCCACTCAGCGCTGGTGACGGCGGGGGCGCTTCCGCGCGGGGACCCGCCGTGCGTCGATGCGCCGCTGGATGCCCTCCAGCATGAAGCCGAGGCTCTGCTCGAACTCCCGCTCCACGTCGGTGGCCCGCATGTGCGGCACGCTGTGAGCAAGCCCCGGGTAGTCCCTGGCGGGAAGCGCCTGGGCCGCCGCGAAGAACCGCTCGAACGGCGGCGGCGTCCCCGGTGGCCCCACGTCCCACGGCTCTTGCCGGCGGATGGCTCCGGCCAGCCAGGAGAAGAACGTGTTGTGCAGCGCCCCCGCCTCCTTCCACGGGATGCCGGCGGCGTGAAGTCCGCTCACGGTCCGGTCGAGGATGACGAGCGCCGTGTGGACGACAGGACCTTGCTCCAGCAGGAATTCCATCAGCCCCGGATGCGCCAGCCCCAAGGTACGCAGACGGCCCGCGAGCAGCCGGAGCCACGCCACCGGATCCTGTTGCTCCGAGGGCAACACCAGGGTCTGGAGGATGGTCTCGGCGCACAGAAGCACGAGTGCATCCCGGTTCGCGACATGCTTGTATATCGCCATGGGCGTGACCCGGAGCCGTTCGGCCAGCGTCCGCATGGAGAGCTGTCGCAATCCCTGTTCCCGGACGAGCGCGACGGCGGTCTGAACCACGGTGTCTCGCGACAACTGAGGCCGACGCCTACGTACTCCTCGAGGACTGCCCGCGCCGAAGGTCATGCGCCGGAGCATATCCCGTCCGTCAGAAGCGACGGTGATTCACAAACAATTTCAACACCCTCCCAGGCCTGTATCCAGGCAATTTCCGCGGACACTGAATCAACCCGACTTCACTTCAAGTGCGTCAGGCTTTGTGCCAGAACGTGGCTTGTCGCGCCCGGGATGCGTGGGCCATGCAGGCCCCGTCCGAGGAGTGGGCGGACGCAAGAGGGAAAACATGTTCACTGAAAACACGCATCGCTCAAGGGGGGCGCTGCTCGTGGCGCTCGGGCTTGGCGCATGGGTTGGCTGCGGAAGCGCGCCGGAGGCGTCCATGCCTTCCGAGCAGACACCGCCGGGAGCGCTGCGGCACAGCGAGGCCGAACTCTACGTGGCATCCTCCACCCTCTGGTGGCCGCTGACCATCCCCGTGTGTTGGGAGAACCCGGCCGCCGGCAACGCCACCCAGCGGCAGTGGGTGCGCGACGCGGTGACGCGCACGTGGGAGGCGAACTCGAGCGTGCGCTTCTCCGGCTGGGGGACGTGTCCGTCCTCGTCCAACGGCGTCCGCATCAACATCAGCGACGTGGGCCCGCACGTGAAGGCGCTGGGCAACAGCCTCAACGGCAGGGCCCAGGGCATGGTGCTGAACTTCACGTTCGCCAACTGGAGCCCGTCGTGCGCCAGCAGTCTCAAGTACTGCATCGACGCCATCGCGGTGCATGAGTTCGGCCACGCGCTGGGCTACGCCCACGAGCAGAACCGTCCGGACCGGCCCTCCACCTGCACCGAGCCCGCGCAGGGCTCCTCGGGTGACTGGCTCATCGGGCCGTGGGACCTAGCCTCCGTGATGAACTACTGCAACCCGGCCTGGAACGGGGATGGCAACCTGAGCGCCACGGACATCCAGGGCGCGAAGATCACCTACGGCATCCCCTGGCAGTCGCTGGGCGGTGGTTTGTCTTCCGGCCCGGCGGCTGCGTCCTGGGGCGCGAACCGGCTGGACGTGTTCGTCCGGGGCCTGGACAACCAGCTCTACCACCAGGCCTGGGCGGGCGCGGGCTGGAGCGGCTGGGGCCTCCACACGGGCGTCATCACCTCCGACCCGGCGGCGGTGAGCTGGGGCTCCAACCGCATCGACGTGTTCGCGCGCGGCACGGACAACTCCATGCTCCACAAGGCGTGGGATGGCTCCTCCTGGAGCGCCTGGTATTCGCAGGGTGGCGGCTTCAACTCCGGCCCGGCCGTGGCGTCCTGGGGCGCGAACCGGCTGGACGTGTTCGGCCAGGGCCTGGACAACCAGCTCTACCACCAGGCATGGACGGGCTCGGGCTGGACGTCGTGGGCGGTGATTCCGGGCGTCGTGACGTCGGATCCGGCCGCGGTGAGCTGGGGACCCAACCGCATCGATCTGTTCGCCAAGGGCTCTGACAACAGCTTCCTCCACAAGTACTGGAATGGCACCGCCTGGAGCGCCTGGGGCTCGCTGGGCGGCAGCTTCACCTCCGCTCCGGCGGCGGTTTCTCGCGGCGTGAACCAGTTGGAGGTGTTCGGCCGGGGCACGGACAACAGCCTCTGGGTCAACACGTGGACGGGTTCCAGTTGGACTGGCTGGAGCTGGCTCGGCGGTGAGATGACCTCCGCGCCCGATGTCGCGAGCTGGGGTCCCGGCCGGATGGATGTCTTCTATCGCGGCACGGACAACACCCTGCGGCACTCCTGGTACGTCAACGGCTGGTAGCTCCCCGCCGTCGCCAGAGCCCGTGGGCCCTCGTGGGCTCCGGGCTCAGGCCCTCTCCCTCAACAGGGCTCTCGTCCTCCTCCGCCCCAGGATTTCTTGAGACACCTCTCTGGGGGAATAACCTCCCCCTTGTGAGGTGGATGTGAAGAAGCAGCAGAAGCAGGACAGGACGTCGGAGCGCGGTCGGTTCTCGGCGAAGCGCAAGAAGGAGGCGGTGCTCCGGTTGCTCAAGGGCGAGGAACTCGACGCCCTGTCGCGGGAGCTGGGCGTCACGGCGGCCGTGCTGAGTGAGTGGCGGGAGAAGTTCCTGGCTGGGG
>NZ_RAWN01000111.1:0-31747 GCF_003668895.1 Corallococcus sp. AB045 | reverse complement strand
CTCCCCGCCTCCACCGCCGCCAGCGCGGCCCGCACATCCACCGCCGGCACCACGCGCGGCGCCACGTCCGCCCACACGCCCGCCTTCGTCAGCCACGCCTTCGCGTACACGCCCGCCGGCACCGCCGCCGGCTCCGCCAGCACCACCCGCTTGAGCCCCTTCAGGTCCGCCGGTCCGGCGACCTTCACCGCAGACTTCACCGGGACCACCACCACCAGCCGGTTGGACAGCAGGTCCACCCGCGAGCCCGCCTGCACGAGCCCTGCCCGGTCGACCGCGTCCAGCTTCGCCTCGTCGGCGGAGAGGAACGCATCCGCAGGGGCCCCCGCGACCACCTGGCGCGCCAGGTCGCTGGACGCTCCGAAGGCGAACCGCACCCGGTGCCCCGACGCCTGCTGGAACGCGGGCGCCAGCGCCTCGAGCGCGTCCGTCGTGCTCGCCGCCGCGAACACCAGCACCTCCTCCGCTCGCGCCGACGACACCGTCACCCACACCAGCAGGAACCCCCACCACGCACGCCGCATCGTCCGCTCCTCCCTCCCGCCGGCCCCGCGCCGGAAGCCGTCTTGAGCCTACAAGTTGACCCGCAGGCACCCCGCCGCTAATGAATACTCTGTGTCACGGAATATCCATAAAGAGGATGAAGCGCTCTCGAAGGACATCGACCGGATGCAGGAGTTGATGTTCTCGCTGGGCCGTCGCCGTTCACTCCGTGACCCCATCGCCAGCACCTGCGAGCAGCTCCAGTTCACGCCGCCCCAGGTGCATGCCCTGCTGTGGCTGGGGCTGGATGGCTCGCTCACCATGGGTGAGCTGGCCCGGCGACTGGGCGTCACCGAAAAGACCGTCACGGGTGTCGTGGACCGACTGGAGCGCGAAGGCCACATCCAGCGCGAACGCGGAGAGGCCGACCGGCGCATCGTGCGCTGCCGCCTCACCGACAAGGGCAAACAGACCTTCGCCAAGCTCGACCGCTCCATGCACCGCGCGATGGGCGTGGTGATGGGAATGCTCGACCCTGATGACCGCCAGGCCCTCTTCCGGGTCCTGGAGAAGGTGCTCAGCAAGCTGGATGCGCCCACGCCGGACGCCGCGTCCGGGACCTGAGGCCCTCAGCGCCCGCCCGGCGCCCGCGCCCACAAGAGGCGCGGGTGCAGGAGCAGCGCGAACGCCTCCCGCACCGTCCAGTACGCCCGGTCCCACGCGCGCATCCGTCCGGCGATGGGGGCGGGGCTCGTGGCCACCTCCAGCCCCTCGCGCCGGAAGCACTGCCTCGCGCGCAGCAGGTGATACGGGTCGGAGACCACCACCACCCGGCGTGCCCCTCTCTCTCGCAGCACGCGCGCGCTGAACCGCGCGTTGGCTTGCGTGGAGTGGCTGTCCTCCTCCAGCACGCACGCGGACGCGGGCACGCCCGCCGCCACCGCCAGCTCGCGCATCACCCGCGCCTCGGACGGCGAATGGGTGCCCACGCCGCCGGACAACAGCAGCCACGGCGCCACGCCCCGGCGATACAGCGCCACCGCCTGCTCCACGCGCGCCACCAGCGCGCCGGACGGCACACCGCCCGGTAGAACCCGCGCGCCCAGCACCACCAGCGCGTCCGCGTCCGTCACGCGCTCGCGCCGGCCAAAGCGGTCCACCCACCAGGCCAGTCCAAACACTCCGCCCGTGAGGACTCCCGCGCACAGGAGCAGCACCCGGCGCGCACGCCCGGGTCTGGGAAGAAGGGAAAGGGGACGCACCGCCGGGAACCTAGTCCTGCACCGGACATCCCGCGGCCCTGCAAACACCTTCAGCAAGGCATTGTGTCCGCGATAACAGGTTTCACGGTGTGGGCTGGACGAACGACCGGGTGAATTGTCGCGATGCGTATCGCCGGAGAGTGGGTCTCAAGACACAATGCGTAAGATGACCCGGCCGGGGTCCGAGGTGAACCCGGGGCGGCCGGTGGGAGGCATACGGATGGATGTCAAAGGCGTCGCATTCCTGGCACGGCAGACCATGGCGGTGCAGGCCTTCGGCGAACCGGCATGGAAGGCCTTCCTCGCGGAGCAGGCGAAGCGGGACCCCATCTTCGGGCAGCTCATCATGCCCGTGTCGCGCATCCCGGCGGATGCATTCCTGCGCTTCAACGAGGCCATGACCCAGCGCTTCTACGGCGGCGACACCAAGGCCTACTGGCAATACGGCATCAAGTCCGCCGAGTACGCGCTGGGCCAGGGCCAGCTCAAGACGATGTTCGGCAAGGACGACTTCCGCCGCTTCGCCCTGTTCACCCCCGGCATCTGGAAGGGCTACTTCACCGAAGGCGAGCTGACCGCGCAGCTGCAGGGTGACACCGTGGAGCTGCGCATCACCGGCGTGCCCCGGCCGCACATCTACTTCGAGCTCGCGGTGATGGGCTTCGCCGCCGGGGGCCTCGCGTACCTGAGCGGCCGCAAGGAGATCCACCACGAGGTGGTGAAGGGCTTCAGCAAGGGGGACATGGAGGTCCTCTACCGCTTCACCCTGCCCACCCCGGCTTGAACCTCAGGGCGCCGCGGCGGCCGTGGCCGTGCCCGCGGGCGCGGCCGGAGCCACGACAACCGGAGCCACGACGACCGGAGCCTCGGCGGGCGCGAGTCGCAGGTCCGCCACCACGGGGTAGTGGTCGGACACGCCCACGCGCAGCACGCGCGTGGACACCGGCGTGAACGCGCCGCACGCCATCACGTAGTCGATGCGCAGGGACTTCAGGAACAGCGGCATCGGGTAGGTGCCCGTCCCGTCGGAGCGGGTGACACGCGCCACGTCCTGGAGCTGACGGCGCAACAGGCGCACCGGGCGCGAGTCCGGGTCGTCGTTCAAATCCCCCATCAGGAGCCGCGGCCGGGTGTCCTTCGCCAGCAGCCGCGAGATGAAGACGCTCTGGCGCACACGCGCCGCGCCGTTGAAGGGCCGGCGGATGAGGTGCGTGGCGTAGACGCTCACCTCGCGCCCGTCCACGTCCAGTACGGCGTGCGCCAGCGTGCGCGGCTCCGCGCCCCGGGGCGTGGGCAGCGGGTACTGCGCCAGGGACTGAAGCGGGTAGCGCGACAGGAGCGCGATGCCGTACGCGCCGCCATACAGCCGCGTGGTGCCGAAGTGCGCGCGGTACTTCAGGCCGGTGAGCGCGGACAGCCGCTCCACCTGGTCCTCGCCGCGCGCGCGTGTGGAGCCCACGTCCACCTCCTGCAGCGCGACGACGTCCGGGCCCTCCTGGCGGATGACCTCCGCCACCTGCTCCAGGCCCTTGAGGCCTGACTGGATGTTGAAGGTCATCACCCGCAGGGCGCCCGGGTCGCGCGCGGGGGCGGCGGCGACGGGGGTGGTGCCCGAGGACAGGGTGGGACGCACTGCGGGACCGGAGGCACAGGCCAGCGATCCCGCGACGAACAGGGCGGTGAGGAGGGGGCTCGTTCGCATCAAGGGGGGCGATGGTAGGCCGCCCGCCCTCGCGCTGTCGTCCCGCCCCCGGGGCCCGGCCGGAGAGCAGGCGGGCTCGAGGCCGGGTCTCAGCCCTGGCGGGACTGACGGCGGCGGCGCGCGGCCAGCGCCACGAACACGGCGATGAGCGCAGCGGGGGCGCCGCTGGTGGCCACGGAGCAGCCGCCCTCGTCCTTCGTGTCATCCGGCGTAACGGGGTCGCTGCCGCCGGTGACGACGACGTCCAGCGTGGCGTTGGCGTGCGAGTCCCCGCCCTGGTTGTTGTCGCCGTTCACGGAGTTGCCGGCGGCGAACACCTTGTAGGTGCCGTTGGTGGCCGGGGCCACCAGGGAGAAGTCGAAGCGCGCCGAGCCATTGGCGAAGGCCTTGGGCAGCGAGTGCGTGAGTTCGCCGCTCATCACCTTCGTGCCCGAGCCCGCGGTCAGCGTCGCGCCGTCCACGGCCACGTTCATGCCCGCCTTCACGCCAGGGCCGCCGGTGATGGTCAGCGAATACTGGCCCGTCTGGCCCGCCGTCAGCGCCGTGGGCCCTTCCAGCGTCACCGTGGGGGTGCTCGAACCGCCGCTGTGGCAGCCGGACGCCGTGCAGGACAGGCCGCTCTGCTTGCCGCTGCGCCCGTTGATGCCAGTGGAGTTGGCGAACGCGGAGCCCGCGACAAGGCACACCGCGACCGCGCCCACGGACGAAAGAATGGACCGCATGGAATGAACCTCCTGGGGGGAACTCAGGAAAGAGGAGGTTCCCTTGTAGCGCGGCGCGGCGTGGAGTGCAGCAGGCGACACTCCCCTGTGACGCGGAGGCAGGACGTACCGCGACCTACAGCCGGGAGAAGGCGTCGTGGAGGGCCTTCTGGCCGCCGTGCTCCAGCACCTGGCCGTGGCAGACGACGACGCGCTCCACGTCCCACTTCAGCGCACGCTGGAGTGAGGCGCGCACGGCCTCCGGGTCCTTGGTGAACAGGCGCAGGAAGCGCGGGGCGGCGAACCGGCCCAGGACGCCGTCCAGCCACAGGTACGCGCGCAGCTTCCAGCCCTCCGAGTGCGCGTAGTGGAAGGCCAGGTCGGTGACGAGCGCGGTGCGGGACGGGCGGTGGAAGAAGAGGAACTCGTTGAGCTGGGGCATGCCGCGCACGTGCATCTGGTCCAGCACCGGGGCCCAGGCGGGGTCCGGGAGGTCCTCCAGCTCCAGGTCGATTCGCAGCGCCGGCTTCTTCGCGCGCAGCCCTTTGGGCGCCACCACGCGGGCGTCGGGGAAGGCCGCGGCCCAGTCCGGCAGGTGCAGGTGGTGGAAGAGGTTGGGGGCCACGAGGAAGCGCACCGGCCCCAGGGCCGCCACGGCGGCTCTCCGCTCCGGCGTGAAGGCGACAGGCGAGTGCACCCACAGCCCGCCGTCCGGCAGGCGGAGGACCGTCATCCGGCCTCCCACGGGGACGCCGAAGAGGGAGAAGGGGGCGTCGAAGACGTGGACGTCCTCGGTGAGCTGGCGGGGCGCGGTGTCAGGGGGCGTGGGCATGGCGGGTCGTTTTCCAAGCATGGACGGCGTTCAGGGGACGAGTCCGGCCTGTGTCCGGCGTTGATTTCCGGAACATCCCATCGTAGGCAGCCTCCCACTTTCCATCCCCTAGCAAGGTGCCCAGCACATGGCCGAGAAGCTCACGCCCCGCGAGAAGGGCTTTTCCGAGTGGTACGTCGACCTGGTCCAGAAGGCGAAGCTCGCCGACTACTCGGACGTGAAGGGCTGCATGGTCATCCGCCCCAACGGCTACGCGCTGTGGGAGAACATCCAGCGGACGATGGACAAGATGTTCAAGGACACGGGCGTGAAGAACGCCTATTTCCCGCTGCTCATCCCGGAGAGCTACCTCAAGAAGGAAGCCGAGCACGTGGAGGGCTTCAACCCGCAGCTGGCGGTCGTCACGCACGCGGGCGGCCAGAAGCTGGAGGAGCCGCTGGTCATCCGGCCCACGTCCGAGACCATCATCAACCGCAGCTTCTCCAAGTGGATCCAGAGCTACCGGGACCTGCCCCTGCTGGTGAACCAGTGGGCCAACGTGATGCGCTGGGAGATGCGCACGCGCCTGTTCCTGCGCACCACGGAGTTCCTCTGGCAGGAGGGCCACACCTGCCATGAGACGGAGGCGGACGCGGAGGAGCGCACGCTGCAGATGCTGGAGGTCTACCGCACGTTCGCGGAGGACTACATGGCCATGCCCGTGCTGCCGGGGCGCAAGTCGGAGTCGGAGAAGTTCGCCGGCGCGCTGCGCACGTACAGCATCGAAGCGATGATGCAGGACAAGAAGGCGCTCCAGGCGGGCACCAGCCACAACCTGGGCCAGAACTTCGCCAAGGCCTTCGACACCACGTTCCAGGGCCGCGACGGCCGCGTGCACCACGTGTGGCAGACGTCGTGGGGTTCCTCCACGCGCCTCATCGGCGGGCTCATCCTCACGCACTCGGATGACGCGGGCCTCATCGTGCCGCCGAAGATCGCCGCCACGCACGTGGTCATCATCCCCATCGCGGGCAAGGCGACGGATGTGGAGAAGACGCAGGTGATGGAGAAGTCGCACGCGCTGGCCGCGGACCTGCGCAAGGCGGGCCTGGGCGTGGTGGTGGACGACGACGAGAGCAAGGGCCCGGGCTTCAAGTACAACGAGCACGAGCTCATCGGCACGTGTCTGCGCATCGAGCTGGGGCCCAAGGACCTGGCCAAGGGCTCGTGCGTGATGGTGCGCCGCGACCTGCGCCAGAAGGAGTTCGTGTCGCTGGACGAGGCCGTCGCCAAGGCCCAGGTGATGCTGGACCAGATGCAGAAGGACCTGTTCCAGAAGGCGAAGGACTTCCGCGACTCGCACACCTTCGAGGTCAACTCCTACGAGGAGCTGAAGGCGCGCGCGGAGGACGGCTTCCTGCTGGCGCACTGGGACGGCGACCCGAAGACGGAGGCGCGCATCAAGGAGGAGACGGGCCTCACCACCCGCTGCCGCCCGTTCAGCCTCAAGCAGGAGCCGGGCAAGTGCGTGATGACCGGCAACCCGTCGCAGGGCCGCATCGTGTTCTCCAAGGCGTACTGAGCACGCGCTGACGTGTGCAGCACTCGCGGGGCTGGGAGGCGACTCCCGGCCCCGTTGTCATTTCAGCGCGTCAGCTGGCGGCGAGCAGGACGCGCTTCCTGGGCAGGAAGGTGGCCACCGGCTCCGGCTTGCCCGCGACGGGCAGCGGGGCGGCGGCCTCGAAGTCGAAGGTGTCCCTGCAGCGCTCGCGCGTGGCGTGGGAGACGAGCACCGGGGCGCCGACCTTCTTCGTCAGGCCCTCGATGCGGCTGGCCAGGTTCACCGCGTCGCCGATGACGGTGTACTCGCGGCGCTGCTCGCTGCCGACGGCGCCCACCACCACGCGGCCGGTGTGGATGCCCACGCCGATGCCGAGGGGGAATTCGCCCCGCGCGGCGCGCTCCTGGTTGAGCGTGTCCAGCGCCTCCAGCATGGCCAGCGCGCACGACACGGCGGCCTCCGGGTGGTCGGGCTGCTCCAGGGGCGCGCCGAAGTACGCGAGGATGCCGTCACCCATGAACTTGTCGAGCGTGCCACCGTGGCGGAACACCACCTCCACCATGCGCGACAGGTACTCGTTGAGCAGCGCCACCACCTGGGGGCTGTCCATCCGGTCCGACAGCGTGGTGAAGCCGCGGATGTCTGAGACGAGCAGCGTCACCTCGCGGTGCTCGCCGGCCTCCCCGTCCGTGCCCTTCTCCGAGATGCGCCGCGCGACCTCCGGGGAGAAGAAGCGGCCCAGCCGTTCGCGCTGCATCTCCTCGCGCACGACGTCCGTGACGAGCCCCATCACCGTGCGGCTGATGAAGAAGGCCACCGACGACGCGAGCACCATCACCAGCACCAGTCCGGGCAGGAACTGGGACGCGGGCAGCCCCGCGCCCAGCGTCAGCATGGCCACCGCGACGATGCCCATTGCCGTGGCCGCCGCGACGATGAGCCGCGACAGCGTCACCATGGACACGATGACCACCAGCACCAGGTACACGCCCATGGTGAGCAGCGCGATGGCCACGCCGTTGGCGGAGCCCCGGATGGACCACTCCTGCAGGAAGTAGATGAGCGGCATGTCCAGGAGCGCCACGCCCAGCGCCGGCCGCCGCAGCAGGTCCGGCACCCGGCGCGCGCCCGCCCACAGCAGGACGGCCAGCGCGATGTAGCCCGCGAGCACGCCGCGCGACACGTGCCAGTCATCCAGCACGGCCAGCGCCAGCCACGCCGCCGTCGCGCCCATGCGCGTCACATTGAGCCAGGAGCCGACGTCCGCGCGCCATTCGTCCAGGCGCCTTTGCAGGGTGGACTCGACACGAAAGCGAGAAAGCAGGGACCGCATGTATCAGGGAGGCTACCCCACGCGTGGAGCCCTCTCCAGGCGGGGTCCCCCTGCGTTAGGGTCCTGGCCCATGGCGAGCATCGGGCACGTTGCGGTGGGCATGGCGCTGGGGCGTTATGAGACGGGTTCGGGCGCGCCCTGGCGGCGGCGGGTGGCGGTGATGGCGTTCCTGTCCCTGCTCGCCCTGCTGCCGGACGCGGACGTGGTGGCGTTCGCGCTGCGCATCCCCTACGCGGCGACGTGGGGACACCGAGGCGCGTCGCACTCGTTCGTGTTCGCGGCGGCGGTGGCGCTCGCGGTGGCGGCGCTGGCCCGGTGGAAGGGGGAGTCCGCCACGCGCTGGGGCCTGCTGACGCTGGCGGCGGTGGCCAGCCACGGCATCCTGGACACGCTCACGGACGGCGGGCTGGGCGCGGCCCTCTTCTGGCCCTTCTCCAACGCGCGTGTCTTCGCCCCGGTGCGGCCGCTGCCCGTGGCCCCCATTGGCGCGGGCATGCTGTCCGCGCGAGGCCTGTACGTGGGCGGCGTGGAGTTCCTCGTGTTCCTGCCCGCCTGGCTCTACGCGCTGTGGCCCCGGAAGAAGGCGCGCGTGGCTGGGAGCGTCCAGGTTCCCTGAAGGAGAGCACCACGATGCGCCTGTTCACCGCCGTGACGCTGGGAGAGGCCCTCACCGCAGAGACCGAGCGGGGCATCGAGCGCCTGCGCGCCCTGGCCCCAGACGCGAAGTGGGTGCGGCCGGAGGGCGTGCACCTGACGCTGCTCTTCCTGGGGGACGTGGACGACAGCCGCCTGCCGGAGCTGCGCGACGCGCTGGAGCCGGTGGGGCTTTATCACTCGCCGTTCGTGCTGTCGGTGGCGGGTGGAGGGGCGTTCGGCCCGCCGTCCCACCCGCGCGTGCTCTGGGCGGACGTGCGCGGAGACACCGCCGCGCTGAAGGCGCTCCAAGCGGACGTGGCGCGCGCGCTGGAGCCCCTGGGCTTCACGTCCGAGCACGGCGAGTACATCGCGCACCTGACGCTGGCCCGGGCCCGGCCACCACGCGGAGACCCGGCGCTGGCGGCGTGCGCACGCGAGCTGCAAAGCGCGTCGTGGGGTGAGGGGCGCGTGGACCGGCTGGTGCTGTTCGAGAGCACGCGCGGCCACTACGTGCCCCGGTTGGAAGTGATGCTGGAGCGCGGCTAGCAGGCGCGCAGGGACTCCGCCACGGGCACCGCCGCCGGCAGCGTGACGGTGAGCAGCGTGCCGCGGCCCTCGCGGCTCTCCGCGCGCAGCGTGCCGCCCAGCCCGGTGACGATGGTGTGGCTCACGGACAGGCCCAGGCCGGTGCTGTTGGGGCGCGCGGTGGCGAAGGGCTCGAAGATGTGCGCGAGCGCGTCCTGGGACAGGCCCTTGCCGGAGTCCTGCACCTCCACCACCACCTCGCCGTCCTCGCTGGTGTAGGCCGCCACGCGCAGCACGTTGTTCGCGGCGTCCTGGGTGTCCATCTGCTGCAGGCCGTTGAGCAGCAGGTTGAGGAAGAGCTGGGTGAGGCGCGCCTCGTCCGCGTCCACCGTGGGCATGTCGTGGAAGTCCCGCTCCAGCCGCGCGCGGTGCTGCAGTTCGCCGCGCAGCAGCTTGAGCGCGTTCTCCAGCACCGGCTGCACGGCCACGCGGGCGCGGTGCTCCGGCGGCTTGCGCGACAGCGTGCGCAGGTCCTGCACGATGTGCTTGAGCCGGGTGGCGCCCTCCACCGTCTCGCTCAGCGCATCCACCATGTCCTCCAGGTCCGCGCGCGGCACGGGCTTGCCGTCCAGCAGCGGCTGCTTCAGGCGGTCCATCTCCTCGCGGATGAACGAGAGGTTCGCCAGCACGAAGGCCAGCGGGTTGTTCATCTCATGGCCCACCGCCGCCGCGAGCGAGCCCAGCGCGGACAGCCGGTCCGCCTGGAACAGCCGCGCCTCCAACTGCTTGCGCAGCGTCACGTCGCGCGCGAACACGCGCAGGCCCGGCGGGTCCCACAGCTGCGCGACGGTGAGCTCCCAGTAGCGCCCGTCCAGGTGCACCGTGGGCGCGGGCTCTCCCGGGGGCGCGCCCCGCCACGCCCAGACGATGGCCGCGTTCACCAGCGGGTGCTCGGCGCCCTTCTCCACCAGGTCCTGGAAGGCCGCGTGGGTGGCGGGGTTCGCGTACCGCAGCTCCCCGTCCATGCCCAGCTCCAGCAGTGGCTCCGGGTGCAGCAGCGGGAACGACGCCAGCCGGTACAGCGGATCCTCCAGCGCGCGCAGGCCGCTGACGTCGCGCACCAGCAGGCCCAGCCGCACGCCCGTGTCCCCGGGCGAGGGCTCGCAGGGGGTTATCTCCGCCGCGTAGACGCGCTCGTCGCCGTTCACGGTGAGCCGGTACTCCAGCCGCCCGTCGGAGCCGCCCTGGAGGACGACCTGGAGCAGGGACATGAGGGGCTTGCTCGCGGCGGTGCCCAGGACCTCCTCCAGCAGGCGCCCCTCCCCGCCGCGCATGTCCAGGCCGAAGGCACGGCCGGACGGGGACCACAGCCGCAGGCACCGGCCTTCCGCGTCCAGTTCCCCGGCCACGTACTCGGCGACCCCCGTGGGACGCGGGCCGGACGCGGGCGCGTCCAGGCCAGGAGACCGAACGAAGGTCTCCACCCGGAAGGGGCCCATGAGCATCTCCAGGCCCGCGCCGTCGGTGTTCATCCGGGTGAGGACGGAGATGAGCGCCTGCGCGTCCGCCTCCGGCATCCGCTTGGTGAGGATGAGGCCGTCGGCGAGCGTGGGGATGGTGAAGAGGAACGGCGTGAGCCGCGGCGCGTCCGCGCCCAGGTACGTCGTCAGCGTGGCGCGCATCGCGTGCGCGTCCTTGTGGTTGCAGAAGAGCGCGCACAGGTCCGACTCGCCGCGCATCACCGCGTCCAGCGCCTTGCGGTAGGTGCCCAGGAAGCGCTGCTCGGAGAAGAGCGTGTCCGGGCGCAGGCCCAGCGACTCCAGGTGGCGCACCGGCAGCAGGTGCCCGCCAGTGGAGCGCGGCGCCACCCACGCCACGCGCTTGCCCTGCAGCGTCTCCAGCGTCAGCGGCTCGTCCGAGCGGCAGATGAAGGCGGCGTGGTAGTAGCAGCTGCCGGAGCGCACCGCGCGCAGCACCGCGCGCGCCTGCGGCTCGAAGGCGTTGCACTGCTCGGCGGTGCCCCAGGCCATCTCCACCCGGCCTGAAGCGAGCTCCGCCTCCAGGTGCTCGTAGGTGGGCGACATGGACATCACCACCGGGCGGCCCATCCGCTCCGACAGCGCCCGCGCGAACAGCTCCACGCGCACATGCTCCCGTACCTCGCCGAGGGACGGATAGAGCAGGCAACGGATGGGCGCGTTCGATGCGGTCACGACGAATTCCTCCGATGAGCCCCCTCTCCCGCACGCCCGGACTGTCGGCTCGCGAGTGCTACATCCCTAGCTGAAAATTTACGGCAATGCCACACTATTCTTGATTCGCTGTAATAAGTAGATTCCCCAGGTTTACCATGCTCCGACCCAGGGTCGAAAGCGACTTCCACGTACCAAGGGTGAATTCCCGCTCTGAAATGGCTGGCACCAGGGCTGCACTGAGGGTGGGTGGACGGGTGCAACCCATGGAAGGAACGGACGGATGCGCTGGATTGCCAGGGGACTGTGGCTGCTGGCCCTCGTGCTGGTGGGGGCGGCGTGGCTGGTGGGCCGCGGGACGCAGGCGGCGCCGCGCGAGGTGGAGGGCGTGGCGGCGAAGGTGAGGACGGGGGACGTGGTGTTCCAGACGTCGGGATCACGCCAGTCGAAGGCCATCCAGGTGGCCACGCACAGCCCGCTGTCGCACGTGGGGTTGGTGGAGGTGACACCGGAGGGGACGTTCGTGGTGGAGGCCGTTCAGCCGGTGAAGCGCACACCGTTCGCGCAATGGAAGGCGCGCGGGGTGAAGGGGCGGCTGCTGGTGATGCGGCCGCAGGGGGTGGATGAGGCAGCGAAGGCGCGGGCGGTGGAGGAGGCGAAGCGGCACCTGGGCAAGCCGTACGACGCGCTCTTCGGGTGGGGGGACGAGGCGATGTACTGCTCGGAGCTGGTGCGCAAGGCGTACGCGGCAGGAGCTGGCGTGGAGTACGGCAGGATGGAGCGGCTGGGCGACCTGGACGTGGCGGGGCTTCGGCGTGAAATCGCGGAGCGCTACCGGGGTCCGGTGCCGGTGGACCTGGAGCTGGTGACGCCCGCGAGCCTGGCGGCGGATGCCCGGCTCGCGGTCGTGTATTCGGATTTCCCGCGGGCTCCGTGACGCCGTGCCTCAGCGCTTCACGCGCAGGACCTGGAACCCCTTTCCTCCAGTTCCGAAGCCCTTCAGGTTCTCCGCCCGCACCACCAGGTCGCCGCCGGGCAGCACGCCCCAGACCTCCGCGCGGGCGAGCACGCCGCTGGTGGCCCGCTCGTAGCTCCGGGCCTCACGCCACGTCACGCCGTCCGTGCTGGTGAAGAGCCGCGCGTAGAGGTCCGACGCGGGCTGCACGTCGCCCACGTCCGCCCTCGCCGTTCCCAGCACGAAGCCGCCTCCCGTCAGCGCATCCAGCGAGTACGCCGGCCCCGGCAACGTCATCAGCGCGTCCACTCTCCCGCTCGCGTACACGCGCAACAGCTTCGGGTGCTCGGGCTCATAGAGCGTGGACTGTCCCAGCAGCAGCTCTCCTCCCGGCAACACCGTGCCCGTCACCGCGTTGGCCGCGTAGCCGCCCATCACCTTCGTCCAGGTGCGGCCTCCGTCCGTGGAGCGCACCACCGCCGCCTGCGCGCTGCTGCTCCCGAACGTGGCCCACAACACGCTGCGCGTCGCATCCGCGTACAGCGCCGTGCCGTGCCGGTGGTCCTGGAATGTCGCCCGTGTGGTCCACGTCGCTCCGCCGTCCGTGCTCGCCCACAGCCGCAGCGGCGTGTTCCCGGAGGTGAACGTCTGGTACTCCAGGAAGAACACCGTGCTGCCCAGCTCCGCGAAGCTCGCGGGCGACATCGCGCGGTAGCTCCCCAGTGAAGCCACGTCCGCCCACGTGCGCCCGCCATCCGTGGAGCGCTCCAGGTGGTAGCTGCCACTGCGGCTCATCTGCGCCAGCAGCGTCCCGTCCTTGAGCGCCGCCATCACCCAGAACGACGCGCCGCCCACGCCCTGCCCTCTCGCGCTGAAGGTGCGCCCGCCGTCCGTGCTCGCCCACAGCTTCGAACGGCTCCCGTCCAGCGCCAGCGCGTACACCGTGCCCGCGCCGTCCACGGCCAGCACCTCGTGCGTGGTGTTCGTGAACACCGGCTCCAGCGTCACCGGCCCCTGCGTCCCGCCATCCACCGGCGGCGTGCCCGCATCGACACCGCCGTCCGCACCCGAGCCGCCATCCGGCGTCCCCGCGTCCACGCCGCCATCCGTGCCCGAGCCTCCGTCGCTCGCGCCACCGCCATCCGGCGTCCCCGAACCGCCATCCGGAGCACCGCCACCATCCGGCGTCCCGCCGTCCTGCCCGGAGCCGCCGCCTTCCGGCTGGCGTGCCAGTGCCACGCGCATCACCCGGCCGCTGGAGTTCGCGTCCACCGCGTCGCCGTAGAAGCACGGCACCTCCGTGACGCTGTCCGGCAGCACGTCCAGGGTGCTCAGGTAGCCCTTGAAGCTCGTGCGCGAATCCAGCGTCACCGGGTCGCTGAACACGCCGTTGCGCAGCACCCGCACGCGAATCTCGTAATCCGTCGCGGTCTGGAAGTGATTGTAGAAGACATACAGCGCGTCCCCGATGCGCGTCACCGCGGGCTGCAACGCCCAGTCCGGCGTCCCCTCCACCAGGATGCGCGAGCCGAACGACGTCCCATCGAAGCGCCGGTAGTACAGCCGCTCCGTCTCGTCCTTGTAGACCAGGTGGATGCCGCCCTTGCCGTCCTCCACCGCGCTCAGCGCCGCGCCGTGGTAGATGCCGTCGGAGAACGCGTCCCGCTGCGGCCCCCACGTGTCCAGCGGATCCGCCGCGTCACGCACCCGCAGCCGCGTGGGCTCGAAGCCGTCGTGCATGGCCCAGAAGAAGACGAGCTTGGACCCCACGCTGAGCAGCCGTCCCCCACCCCGCTTCCGCGTGCGCCCCAGGTCCGGCTGCTTCTGGAAGCTTGTGCCCCCGTCCGTGGACACCGCCACCACCGCCGTGGAGCCGCCGTCCGGCTCCAGCCGGAACGCCTGCACCCACAGCCGCCCCTTCGAGTCCCGCGCCAGCAGCGCCCGCGAATACGCCGTCGCACTGTCCGCGTTGAACACCCGCACCGCCGGCTCCGGCGTCCAGGTGTCCTGCGCCGCGTCGTAGCGCCACCACTGGAAGTACACGTCGTGCCGCGACGACGCCGCCAGCGAGGGGCCTTCGTACGCGTAGACCATCGCCACGTCGCGCCCCACGGCGACCAGCTCCGCCCGGTCGTGGTGCGACGCATCCGGCTGGATTTCCGCCAGCTTGGAGAAGCCCTGGAACCCATCCTCGGAACGGAACAGGTTCAGCCCCTCGCCCTCCGCCCCCTGCTGCTGGATGGCCAGGAGCCACGTGGGCGCATGCCCATTGCCTGTCTCGATCCGCACCGCGTGCCGATGCGCCGGCAGCGTCAGGGCATTGCCCCCGCCAGCCGGCACCATGGACACTCCTCCCGCCGCCACCACCGTGGTCAGCAGGGCCCCCACCCAGGACATCATGTGTTTTTGCGCCCCCTGTCGTATCCCCTCCCGAAAGGTAGGGACGGCAGACCCGGGGGCAATCCGGCGGAGGCGGACCCGAAGGGCCCGGCGTTCTCCACGCGGACAGGTGAACACACCGCGCACCGCGCGACGCCCCCGGACCTTGGGAGCGTCGCGTCAGTGTCCTGCGACTACTTCTTGCGGCGGCGCGGGGCGGCGGTGCCCGCGTCGGTGGCCGTGCCCGCGTCCGCGCCCTCGAGCGTGCCCGCGTCCGCGGCGGTGCCGGCGTCCGGCGTGACCGTGGTGATGGCAGGGGGCGGGTTCACCAGCTTCAGCGAGGTGAGGAACGGCTCCGCCGTGGTGTTGGGGTGGTTGGGGTTGTAGATGACCAGCAGCGTGTACAGGCGCGGGCCCACCAGGAAGTTGCGCGCCTTCACCTCGCCGTGGACAGGCGAGCTGACCGAGTAGGCCTTGCCGGGGTAGCCATCCAGGGTGATATCCGCCTCTTCCTTGAGGGTGCCCTGGACCTCCTTCACCAGGCCGTCCCGACCCTCGTTCAGCAGGGCCTCCGGGGGACGGCTCGCCACCAGCCGCTCCGGGTAGTCCGCGGTGCTGACGGAGTAGACGGTGTTGTCCTCGGTGCGCACGGTGAAGGCCGCGGTGTTCACCGTGTTGGCGCCCAGCGGGATCTGCCTGCGCGCGACCTGGGGCTCCATCGGCATGCCGATGGTGAAGCCTTCCGCTGCCTCGTAGGGCTTGAATTCCGGGGCCGGAGTGGCCGCGGTGCCATCCGCGCCCGGGGTGGGCTCGTTGGGCACGTCCTCGATGGTGGAGGTGGCCGAGGGACCACCGGTGCCGCCCGAGGAGGAGCCGTCGGTCTTCTGCTGGTTGGCGCACGCGCCGGCGATGAGCGCGAGCGTGGTAAGCGAGGCAAGGAGGAGGCGGGACAACGGGCGCATGGGCACGCTTCCTGAGAGGGAAGTGGAAGAAAACCAACTGTCTTATCGGACGCTAGACGAAGTCCTCCGCCGCTGACTACCCGAGTTTCGACGCGGCGCGAGCAACTTGCCCTGGCCCCGCCCCCGGAAGCGTCCGGGGGCGGACACCGAGCCGGGGCCGGAAAGTCGGCGCGGGAGGGCTATTCGCCCAGGTACGCGCGCCGCACCTCGGCGCTGTCCAGCAGCGCCTTGCCGGGGCCGGCCATCACGACCTCGCCCGTCTCCAGCACGTAGCCGTAGTGGGCGGCGTTGAGGGCCAGGTGCGCGTTCTGCTCCACCAGGAGCACACTGACGCCGGTGGCGTTCACCTCGCGCAGCGTGCGGAAGATGGTCTCCGTCACCTGCGGCGCCAGGCCCAGGGACGGCTCGTCCAACAGCAGCAGCTGCGGCTTGCTCAGGAGTGCCCGGGCGATGGCCAGCATCTGCTGCTCGCCGCCGGACAGCGTGCCCGCCAGCTGCTTCTGACGCTCGCGCAGCACCGGGAACAGGCCGAAGCCCTTGTCCATGTCCAGGCGAACCTGGGCGGTGTCCTTGCGCAGGTACGCGCCCAGCTCCAGGTTCTCGTACACGGTGAGGTTGGGGAAGATGCCCCGGCCCTCCGGCGCGTGCGCCATGCCGCGCGGCACCAGCTGGTGCGCCTTGAGGCCGGTGATGTCCTGCCCCGCGAGCGTGATGCGGCCCGCGGTCGGCTTGAGCATGCCGCTCACCGCGCGCAGGGTGCTCGTCTTGCCCGCGCCGTTGGCGCCGATGAGGGCCACCATCTCGCCCCTACCCACCGTCAGGGACACGCCCCGGAGCGCCTGGATGGCGCCGTAGCGGACCTGGATGCCCTCCACCGACAGGAGCGGCTCGAACGCGCGCCGCTCGCCCAGCACCTTCACCGGCTCGCTCACGCCGCGCCTCCGTGGGACTCCAGGTAGCTGTCGCCCAGGTACGCCTCGATGACCTTGCGGTCGCTGCGCACTTCCGCGGGAGCGCCGCGGGCGATGGTCTCGCCGTGGTCCAGCACGGTGATGCGCTCGCAGATGCCCATCACCAGCTTCATGTCGTGCTCGATGACCAGCACCCCCAGCGAGAACTCGTCGCGCAGCCGGCGGATGAGCACCATCAGGTCCGCTTTCTCACGCGTGTTCATGCCCGCCGCGGGCTCGTCCAACAGCAGCACCTTGGGGCGGGTGCCCAGCGCGCGGGCGATCTCCAGCCGGCGCTGCTCGCCGTACGGGAGGTTCTTCGCCTCCTCGTCGCGGCGGTGCGACAGGCCCATGACCTCCAGCAGGTGCTCCGCCTGGCGCGTCAGCTCGCGCTCCTCGGCCTGGAAGCCGGGGGTGAGCAGCAGCGCGCGCCACCAGTCGCGGTAGTTGCGCATCGCCGTGCCCGCCTTCGCCAGGGGGCCCATGACCACCGGGTGCAGCGCTCCTTGCGCGCGGCAGGCCACCTTCACGTTGTCCAACGCCGTCAGGGCGCGGAACAGGCGGATGTTCTGGAACGTGCGCGCCAGGCCCAGGTGGTTGATTTGATGCGGCACCCAGCCGTTCACCCGCTGCCCGGCCACGCGCACCTCGCCCTCGGTGGGCTGGTACACGCCGGTGAGCACGTTGAACGCGGTGGACTTGCCCGCGCCGTTGGGGCCAATCAGGCCCAGCAGGTCGCCCTGGCGCACGGTGAGGTTGAAGTCCGTGAGGGCCTTGAGGCCCCCGAAGCGGATGCTCACGCCGGACGCCTGGAGCAGCGCGTCTGTCGTCACGGCGGCGCTCATGTCAGCCCCTTCTTCTTCCGGGGAAGCCACCGGGGCAGCACGTCCCAGAGCTCCTTCGTGCCGAACAGGCCCTGCGGCCGGGCCAGCATCAGCACCACCAGCAAGAGGCCGTACACGGGCATGCGGATCTGATCCACCTTCTGAGCCAGGCTGCCCTCCGCGCCCAGCACGCTGAACAGCGAGCGCAGCCCTTCCGGCAGCAGCGTGAGGAAGATGGCCGCGACGATGGCGCCCGTGCTGGAGCCCAGCCCGCCCAGCACCACCATGACGACGATCTCCATGGACTTCACGAAGGTGAACGAGCCCGGGTTGATGATGGGCACGAAGTGCGCGAACAGGCCGCCGGCGATGCCCGCGAAGAACGACGAGATGACGAACGCGCGGACCTTGTAGCCGGTGGTGTCCACGCCCATGGCCTCGGCGGCGACTTCGTCCTCGCGGATGGCCCACAGGCTGCGGCCGTGGCTGGAGCCCGCGATTCTCCGGGCCACCAGCACCACCAGGAAGACCCAGAAGTACACCATGGCCACGCTGGAGTACTGCGGGATGCCGGACAGGCCCAGCGCGCGGCCGAAGGCCTCCGTGTTCTGCACCACCACGCGGATGATTTCACCGAAGCCCAGCGTCACGATGGCCAGGTAGTCCCCGCGCAGCCGCAGGGACGGCAGGCCCACCAGGAAGCCGCACAGCGCCGCGCAGGTGCCGCCCGCGAGCAGCGCCACGGTGAAAAGCACCTGGTCGCTGGCGGCCACCGGCAGGAAGGACAGCGCCACCTCCTTCAACTCCAGGGACGTGACGCCCGCGATGTACGCGCCCACGGCCATGAAGCCCGCGTGGCCAATGGAGAACTGGCCCGTCATGCCGTTCACGATGTTGAGGCTCACCGCGAGGATGATGTTCACCCCCACCACGGACAGCAGGTACGTGGCGAAGGGCGAGGCGCCCAGCAGCACCTCCGCCAGCGCCAGCACCGGCACCGCGAGGAGCACGGGCAGGATGCCGCGCAGGGCCGGGGGCACGCGGCCCACAGCCTCGTCGGCCAACGTCGTCGGGCTTCCAGACTGGGGGACGGCCATCAGACCTTCTCCGCCGCGACGCGGCCGAACAGACCGCCCGGCTTCACCAGCAGCACCAGGATGAGGAAGCCGAAGGCCACCGCGTCACGCCAGGTGCTGGCCGCGTAGCCCACCACGAACTCCTCCACCAGGCCCAGCAGGAGCGCGCCCACCACGGCGCCCGGCACGTTGCCGATGCCGCCGATGACCGCCGCCACGAAGGCCTTGAGGCCCACGTACAGGCCCATGAGCGGGCTCACGGACGTGTCCTTGATGGCGTAGAGCAGGCCCGCGCCCGCCGCCAGCGCGCTGGAGAGCATGAACGTCAGCGCGATGATGCGGTCGGTGGGGATGCCCATCAGCGCCGCGGTGCGGTGGTCGTAGGACACCGCGCGCATCGCCTTGCCAAAGCGCGTGCGGTACACGAGGAACTGGAGCCCGGCCATCAGCCCCACGGCGATGAGGAAGCTGATGACCTGCCAGTTCCACACCACCACGTCGCGGTCCCCGATGATGAACCACTCGCTGGGGACGATGACCTCCGGGAAGGCCCGGGGGGACGCGCCCGGCAGGAAGCCGATGTCCAGCTGGAAGCCGTACGACAGCGCGAACGAGATGCCGATGGCGGTGATGAGCGCGGTGAGGCGCGGCTTCTCACGCAGCGGGCGGTAGGCGAAGCGCTCGATGAGGAAGCCGA
Organism: Corallococcus sp. AB045; assembly: GCF_003668895.1. NCBI lineage: Bacteria > Pseudomonadati > Myxococcota > Myxococcia > Myxococcales > Myxococcaceae > Corallococcus > Corallococcus sp. AB045. The sequence continues at coordinate 12,698 of NZ_RAWN01000111.1, read as the reverse complement.
GCAGCGCGCACCCCACCATGGCCACCGCGAAGATGACGACCACGCCCCACAGGGAGCGCTGCGCCTGCCGCCCGAGGGCGAAGGCGGTCGCGTAGCCCATGTAGACGCCGACCATCATCACGTCGCCGTGGGCGAAGTTGATGAGCTTGAGGACGCCGTACACCATCGTGTAGCCCAGCGCGACCAGGGCGTAGATGGTGCCGGCGGCCAGACCATTGATGAGGTGCTGGAGAAGCTGCGACATGCCGGGGGGGGCCCTGGGTTTAAGGCGAGATGGTGGTGACGTAGGTGGACTTGCCGTCCTGGACCTTCAGCACCACGGCGGACTTCACCGCGTTGCGCTTCGCATCCAGCGTGATGTTGCCCGCCACACCGGGGAAGTCCTTCGTCTTCGCGATGGCCGCGCGCACCGCCGGGCCACTGGTGTCCGGGGCGTTCTTGAGCGCCTCGATGGCGACGCGCGCGGCGTCGTAGCCCAGCGCCGCGAGCGCGTCCGGCACCGCGCCGTTGTTGTCCGCCTTGTAGTCCGCGATGAACTTCTTCACGCGCTCATCCGGGTTGTCCGGCGAGTAGTGGTTGGAGAAGTAGCTGCCCTCGATGGCGCTGCCGCCCAGCTCGAAGAGCTTCTCGGAGTCCCAGCCGTCGCCGCCCATCAGCGGCACCTTCAGGCCCAGCTCGCGCGCCTGGCGGGCGATGATGCCCACCTCGCTGTAGTAGCCCGGCACGTAGATGCCCTCCGGCTGCGTCTTCTTGATGGCCGTCAGCTGCGCGCGGTAGTCCGTGTCGCCCTGGCTGTAGCTCTCCGTGGCGGTGATCTTCCCGCCCATCTCCGCGAACTTCTGGCGGAACACCTCCGTGAGTCCAATGGAGTAGGCGCTCTTGTTGTCCTGGAGCACCGCGACCTTGTTGAGCTTGAGGTTCTCCCGCGCGAACTTCGCCATCACGAAGCCTTGGAACGGGTCGATGAAGCAGACGCGGAAGATGTTGTCGCCCTTCTCCGTCACGGAGGGGTTGGTGGACGACGGGGTGATCATGGGCACGCCGGCCGCCTGCGCCTTCTCCGCCATGGCCAGGGAGCTGGACGAAGCCACCTCGCCCAGGATGAGCGCCACCTTGTCCTGGGTGATGAGGCGGGTGACGGCCTGCGCGGCCTCCTCCGGCTTGCTCTGGTCGTCGTACACACGCACGACCAGCTTCTTGCCCTTCACTCCGCCGGCCGCGTTGGCTTCCTTCACCGCCAACGCGATGCCGTTGCGGGTGGAGATGCCGAACGTCGCCTGACCACCCGTCAGCGCGCCCACTTCGCCCAGCACGATGACGTCGCCACCGGCCGGGGGCGTACCGCCCTGCGCGGTGGCCGGGGCCTGCGCCGAGGGCTGTCCTCCCGCCTCTCCCGTGGGCTGCGGCTTCTTCTCGCAGGCGGCCGCCAGGACGGCGAGCGCGGCGAGGAGCATCGGGGCAAGTCGTCGCATGCGGGGGCTTCCTCCGGGGGAGATGACGGGCAAAGCCCCGGTTTTCTAGGGGAGCCCTCCCCATGGGTCAAGCGCACAGCTTGGCTCCGGAGTCCCGCCAACACCTCGAAACATCGCTGTCGCGAGCCCCTGCCCCGACCATGAGTGCGCGCCGCGCCGCTCAGGGCTCCAGCCAGAAGTGCTCCCGGCCCGACGGTCCCCGGCGGATCCTCGGCGGGACCTGAGGCCCGTCCTCTTGCCCCTCGCCGTCCTCCCAGGCCGGCATGTCTTCATGCGTCAGCGACCACCCGGCGGAGGGAGGGTCCCCGGCGTCTGGTAGCGCGGTGGGCGCCCAGGAGACGGGCTCCAGGCCTGACGCCTCGCCTCCTGATGCCTCTTTGGGGGCGGACTCCGGAAGCGCCGCTCCCGCGCGGCGGCGTAGGAATCGGCCCGCCACCAGCAGTCCCACCGCGCCGGTCATCCATCCGAGTCCCCGGCCAGGTCTCGTGGCTCGCATCGCAGACGCCTCCTCGTGCGGGCCGGCCCCTCCGGACTCGCGCCCTCACAGTGAGGTGTGGGGACGCGCGCGGCCAGCGTGAAGCCCGGGGGGTCCGCTCCTGCATGCCTGCCCCTCGGACAAGAGGCGGGGAGGCGTCCTGCGCGGCATTGCCAACGGCGTGCGGCGCGTCGAGCCCCTGGAGCATCCAGCACCAGGGGTTTTCTTGGGCGTCATTGAACCCACTTTTCGAGAGATGGCCGTGGCGGACACGTCAGCCTCCACTTCCCCCCAGGAAACCCTCTCCAGCGCGCTGGACGGCCCTGGCGCTCCGCTTGCGACCACATCCGACCCGACGTGAAGGCACAAGGAGCCAAGTCCATGATGATCAAGCGCAACGACATCAAGGAAGGGATGACGGTCCGCAGCAGCGACGGCGAGAAGCTGGGCAAGGTGTTCGCCGTGAGCGAGGGCGAGTTCCACATCGAGAAGGGGATGTTCTTCCCGAAGGACTACCTGGTCCGCTACCTGGAGGTGAGCGACATCCGCAACGGGGAAATCTACCTCAACCATGGCCGCGAGGCGCTGCGAGGGCTGTCCGACTCGGCCGACGTGGACACGATGGCGGCCCGGCGTGCCGGCACGAGCGCGGCCCCCGGCGCGGTGGGCACGACGGCGGCGACGGCCACCGGCGGCGCGGCGGGTGGCATTGGCGCGGGGCCGAAGACGGGCACCCAGAAGATCGGGGACGTGGCCCGGACCGGCGCGGAGAAGGTCGGCCTCAAGGAACGGGAGCTGAAGGAGCGCGACCTGCGCACCGACATGCGAGCCGCCGAGCGCATCGCGAGCGACGACGTCACGCTGCGCACGCACCATGAAGAGCTGGACGTCACCAAGCGCCAGCGCTCCGCGGGCGAGGCGCAGGTGCGCAAGATCGTCGTGGAGGAGATGAAGACGGTGGAGGTCCCGCTGCGCCACGAGGAGGTGGAGGTGGTGCGCCGCGCGGTGAAGGGCAAGGACACCATTCCCGGCGACGTGGCGACCTTCCAGGAGGAGACCATCCGCATCCCCCTGAACGCGGAGGAGGCGGAGCTGACCAAGCGCGCCTACACGGACGAGGAGATCACCATCCACAAGCGCCCCATCGAGGAGCGCCGCACCATGGAGGGCCGCGTCCGTCACGAGGAGCTGGAGGAGCCGAAGGTGGTGCGCACCGAACCCGACGTCACCGACGAGACGCGCCGCACCGGCTACACCGCGACCCCGGACATCGATCCGCTCAAGCGCTCGTAGCGTCGGCGGCAGGAAGCCTCGCGGTCCTTGTGCTCCGCCCCCCGCCTGCCGCGCCTTCACGCGCGCGGTGTGCGGGGGAGGTGGCACATCGTCGTGTCAGCGCGGAGCGCGGGTGGGCGGCGTCGCGCGGGTGGGGGCCTCCCGCTGGTGGTTCGCGGCGGTCTCCAACCGCTGCGAGTCGCGCAGCCGCTCCGGGAAGAGCCGTCCCGCCAGCGCCGCCAGGGCCGTATCGCGCGCGGGGGGGCATGCGGCCACCAGCCGGTCCGCCATGGCGTGGGCGTTGTCGAAGCGGGCCTCCGGGGCCTTGGACAGCGCCACCGACAGCACGTTCCACAGGGGCGTGGGCAGCTCCGGGGGCTTCGTCAGCTTCTCCTGGCAGATGGCCTTCATGGTGTCCAACTCGTCCTCGCGCTCGAAGGCGCGCCGGCCCGTGAGGGCCTGGTAGAGGACGAGCCCCATGGCGAACAGGTCGCTTCGCGCGTCCAGCCGCTGGCCCAGCGCCTGCTCCGGGGACATGTAGAGCGGCTTGCCCTTCACGATGCCCGGCAGCGTCACCGTGCGCTGCGCGCGCACCTTGGCCACGCCGAAGTCCAGCACCTTCACCTGCCCGTCGAAGCCCACCATCACGTTGTGCGGGGACAGGTCGCGGTGCACCAGCTCCAGGGACGCGCCGTCCTCGCCCTTGAGCGAGTGCGCGGCGTGCAACCCCATCAGCGCCTGCGACACGATGGCGGACACCACCGCCGGCTCCAGCGGCCCCTTGTTGGCGCGCAAGAGCCGGTCCAGGTCGATGCCGTTCACCAGCTCCATGGCCATGTAGTACGCGCCCTGCGCCTCGCCGAAGTCGTAGACGTGCACCAGGTTGGGGTGCGACAGCCGCAGGCCGATGCGCGCCTCGTCCAGGAACTGCTGCACCATCTCCGGCTGCGCCGTCAGGTGGGGAAGGATGCGCTTGAGCGCCACCAGCCGCCCCAGCCCCTCCGGCCCGCGCGTGCGCGCGATGAGCACCTGCGCCATGCCGCCCGTGCCCAGGGGCTTCACGACCTCATAGCGGCCAATGCGCCCACGGTTGACGGGCGTGCCCTCCACGTCCAGCTCGTCCAGCCGCTCCAGGGGGCCCCGGCCGTCCGTCAGCGCCAGGAAGGACAGCACCGCGGAGTCCAGCTGCTCGCCAATCGCCTCCACCAGCCCCATGACCCGCTGGCCGCCGTCCTCGAAAACCCCGTCCACCACCAGGCCCAGTCCGCCCAGGTTCAGCCGCCCCAGGGTGAGCTGCTGGCAGAAGAGCATCCGGCCTTCGCGCAGCTTCCGGGGGCCGCTCCAGTGGGCCGCCTCGAAGACGTCCACGCCCAGCTCGCCCAGCACGCGCGTCAGCACCGGGCCTCGTGTGCCCCGGAGCGAAACGAAGCCCGCCTTCGCGTGCACCATGCGGGCGCACTGCGTGAGGAACACATCCAGGCCGGTGTCGAGGTCCAGCCCCCGCTCCAGGCAGTCCTCGAGGATGTCGTCGGCCATCCGGCTCACGGCCATCAGGCCGCGCAGGAAGGCCAGCTCTTCTTCCGGGGATTGGAACGCCACGCGCCCATCAATACCCGAAAACCCGGCGGGGATGGAGCGCCCACCGGGTGGGACGTCAGACGCGCTCGCGGTCCACGCGGACCACCGGCGCCAGGCGCTCCGGCAGCTCCGGGGAGGCGCGGGTCACGGGGTGCTCCAGCATGCCGTGCCGGTCCAGCATGTGCTCCAGGTGCGCCACGCGCGCGCGCAGCCCCTCCAGCTCCACGGCGGACACCTGCCCCCGGGCCTGGACCTCGCGCACGCGCAGCCACGTCTCCACCACGGGTTTGAGGGCGAAGCGCAGCGTGAGGCCGAGCAGCGGCACACCGACGGTCATGCCGGTGACCATGATGATCATGACGGCTTCGGTCAGTTCCATGGGGGAGGCTCCGGGAAAGAAAGGCGGACCCCGGGCCTACGAACGGGGGGACCGGGCGATTGCACCGCCCGGCCCGCGTCCCCGGGGTGAGGCATCAGCCGGACTTGGCCTGGTCCGTGTAGATGGCGTCCGCGATGCGGTACGCGCTGCCCTCCAGGCGCTGGAAGGACTCCTTCAGGACGCCCGCGTCGGAGGTGTTGAGCACGGAGCGCAGGCGCTCCAGGTCCGCCTGGATTTCGCCGCGGTCCTTCTCCGACAGGAGGTTGGCGTACTCCTCCAGGCTCTTCTCCGTGGTGTAGATGAGCCCGTCCGCGTTGTTGCGCAGCTCCGCCAGCTCCTTCTTCTTCTTGTCGTCCGCGGAGTGCGACTGGGCGTCGTTGATCATCCCCTGGATTTCGGCTTCCGACAGGCCGGAGTTGCCCACCACGCGCACCTGCTGCTGCTTGCCGGTGCCCAGGTCGCGCGCGCTCACGTGCACGATGCCGTTCGCGTCGATGTCGAAGGACACTTCAATCTGCGGCACGCCGCGCGGCGCGGGCGGGATGCCGACCAGTTCGAAGCGCGCCAGCGTCTTGTTGTCCGCCGCCATCTCGCGCTCGCCCTGCAGGACGTGCACGGACACGAGCGGCTGGTTGTCCACCGCGGTGGAGAACACCTGGCCCTTCTTGCAGGGGATGGTGGTGTTCTTGTCGATGATCTTCGTGAAGACGCCGCCCGCGGTCTCCACGCCCAGGGACAGCGGCGTGACGTCCAGCAGGAGGACGTCCTTCACCTCGCCCTTGAGCACGCCGCCCTGGATGGCGGCGCCCACGGCGACCACTTCATCCGGGTTGATGCCCTTGTGGGGCTCCTTGCCGAAGAACTCCTTCACCTTCTGCTGCACGCGCGGCATGCGCGTCATGCCGCCCACCAGGAGGACCTGGTTGATGGCCTGCGCGGTGAGGCCCGCGTCCTTGAGCGCGATGCGGCACGGCTCGATGGAGCGGTCGATGAGGTCCGCGACCAGGGCCTCGAAGGTGGACCGGTCCACGGTCTCCGTGAGGTGCTTGGGGCCGGACGCGTCCGCGGTGATGAACGGGAGGTTGACCTCCGTCTCCGGGGCGCTGGACAGCTCGTGCTTGGCGCGCTCGGCGGCTTCCTTCAGGCGCTGGAGCGCCATGCGGTCCTTGCGCAGGTCCAGGCCGTTGTTCTGCTCCGCGAAGCGCTTGGCCAGGTAGTCGATGAGGCGCTGGTCGAAGTCCTCGCCGCCCAGGAACGTGTCGCCGTTGGTGCTCTTCACTTCGAACACGCCGGCGGTGAGCTCCAGGATGGAGATATCGAACGTGCCGCCGCCCAGGTCGTAGACGGCGACGCGCTCCGTGGTGGCGTCCTTCACCTTGTCCAGGCCGTACGCGAGCGCGGCGGCCGTGGGCTCGTTGATGATGCGCAGCACGCTCAAGCCCGCGATGCGGCCCGCGTCCTTCGTGGCCTGGCGCTGGCTGTCGTTGAAGTACGCGGGGACGGTGATGACGGCCTCGGTGACGGGCTCGCCGAGGTAGTCCTCCGCCGTCTGCTTCATCTTCATCAGCACGATGGCGCTGACTTCCGGCGGGCTGTAGCCCTTGCCCCGGATTTCAACCCACGCGTCGCCGTTGGGGCTGGACGCCACCTTGAAGGAGGAGACGCCAATGGCCTTTTTCGCCTCCGGCGAGTCGAACTTGCGGCCGATGAGGCGCTTGGCCGCGAAGACCGTGTTCTCCGGGTTGGTGATGGCCTGCCGCTTGGCAATCTGGCCCACCAGGCGTTCACCGGAGTCGGTGAAGCCCACCATGGAGGGCGTGGTGCGGCTGCCTTCGCTGTTGGGGATGACCACCGGCTCGCCGCCTTCCATCACGGCGACGCAGGAGTTGGTGGTGCCCAGGTCGATTCCAATCACCTTCGCCATGACTACTGCCCCCCCCCGGAGGAACTGTCGGACGGCGCGGAAGTCTGGGGCTCCGCGCTGCTGCCTTCTTCAGAGGCCTTCGGTGCTTCCGTGCCGGCCGCGGGCGCGGCGGCTTCAGGCGCCGCGGCAGCGGGCTCCGGCGCGGCGGCGACTTCCGGCGCGCGGGCGACGACGACCATGGAGGGACGCACCAGGCGGTCGTTGAGGTAGAAGCCGCGCGTCACCTCGAAGAGCACGTGGCCCGCCGGGACGTCCGTGGACTCCACCTGCTGGATGGCTTCGTGGAGGCGCGGGTCGAAGGGCTGCCCCTTGGCGGAGAAGCCCTTCACGCCATGGCGGGCGAGCGAGTCCTCGAAGGACTTGCGCGTCATGGCCACGCCCTTCTGGAAGCTGTCGAAGTCGGGGGACTTGCCGGCGGCGTCGAGCGCGCGGTCCATGTTGTCCACCACGGGGAGCAGGTCCTTGAGGAGCTTCTCCACGCCGAACTTCTGGACGTCCTCCTTCTCCTTCTGCGCGCGCTTCCGGTAGTTCTCCAGGTCCGCGGCGGAGCGGATGGCCCGGTCCTGGAAGTCCTTGGCGCGCTCGTGCGCCTCCTTCAGGCGCTCCAGCGTCTCGCGGGCCTTGGTCTGGCTGAACTCCAGCTGCGCGCGCAGCGACTCCACCTCCTGGCGGAGCGCGGCCGCGTCCTCGGTGGGGGGAGCGACTTCGGGGGTGGAGACGTCCGCTTCGGCGGCCGGGGCGGAGACGTCCAGCTCCACCTCCGTCTCCGAGCCCGCACTGTCCGCGTCTCCGTCCATCCGACGCTCGACGCTGCGAACCGCCTCGTCGATCACGTCCTGCCCGATGTCCGTCTGGATGCTGTCCTTGTCTTTGGTACCCGACACGGCGCGCACTATCTCACGCGACGGGGAGCGATCCAACAGGACCCGGGGCGGTCGCGCATGCCCGGCGTGCGGGCAGGCGCGACTTCATGCGGAGCGGAACTTCACGCCCCGGGCGCGGGTTTCTTGCGGCCCATCGTTTTCTTGGAAGCTGGTTTCTTCGGGGCCCGGGCGCCCTTGGCGGCGGCGGGAGCGCCCGCGGTCTTCTTGCGCCCGATGGACTTGTTGCCTCCCTTGGAGGCGCCGGAGCTCTTGGCGCGAGGCGGGCGGCTGGGGGCGGCCTCCTCCTCTGGGGCGGCCCTGGCGGTCCTGGCTTCGGAGGCGGGCGGAGGGGTGGAGTCGGTGCCGGGGGTGGAGCCGGGCTTGAAGGCCTCCTCGACGGAGGTCTCCACGCGGCGCACGGCGGTCTCAATCTTCTCCGCGGCGGTCTTGGTGGTGGCGGCGGCCCAGGTGCGCAGCTGCACGAGGCCTTCCTTCACCTTGGCCTGCTTCTCCGGGTCCTTCACTTCCTTGAGGAGGCGCTCGGCTTCGCCGCGGAGGTCGTCCGTGGTGCGCTTGAGGTCCTCGCCGGTGCGCTTGAGGAAGTCCATCAACTGCCTGTCCCACTTCTCGGCCATGACGCGTCTCCTCCGTCTGCCTGCTCGAACCCATCCAACTGCACGTATCGACCGCGCGCAAAGCCTTCCGCGCTGTCCGTGTAGGACGGCGGAGCGCGCCAATGATTGCCGGATGGCAGTGCGTCAGGGGCTCCGCCGGGGTGCAAGAGGGGGGGCGCGCGACAGTCGGATGCCAGACACGTTAAGGTGCGTGCCCTCTTCCGGGAAGGCCGCGTTGGGGCGGGCCCGGTGCTGGAGTGTTCCCTTATGTCATCCCGGTCCTTCCGAGCGCTGTCATCGCTCGTCGTGCTCACGTCCCTGTTCGCGCTGGTCGCCTGTGGCTCCAACGAACCGGACTCCTCGGGGCCGGTGCTGCCCCAGGTGACGCTGTCGGCGGCCACGGTGGGCACGGCCTACGAGAAGGTGCTGACGGCGACGGGCGGCACTGCGCCGCTCACGTATTCGGTGGACCAGGTGCCGCCGGGCTTCTCCTTCTATGGAGACAGCGGGCGGCTGGTGGGCCCGGCGACGACGGCCGGCGAGTGGTCGCTGACGGTGGTGGTGCGCGACGCGAAGGGCGCCCAGCACACGCGAGGCTATGCGTTGCGTGTGTGGCCGGCGCCGGTCATCACCACTGCGTCGCCGCTGCCCTCCACGAAGGAAGGCAGCCTCTACACCTTCACCTTCAGCGTCACGGGCGGGGCGCCGCCGCTGACCTGGTCGCAGGCGGGCGGAGCGATTCCGGACGGCCTGACGCTGACGGAGGACGGGGTGCTGACTGGCACGCCGCAGGGCCCGGCGCTGTATCAGTTCACGGTGCGGGTGGAGGACGCCAACGGAGCCCACGCGGAGGCGGTCATCCAGTTGCCCCTGGCCACGTCGACCGGGGAGGTGCCCGACGGCGGCCCCGTGACGGATGGCGGGACGAAGACGGATGGGGGGACGCAGCCGACGGCGGTGCCGCTGAAGGTGGGCAACTGGAACATCGAGTGGTTCGGCTCCACGACCGAGGGCCCCACGGACGAGGCGCTGCAGTTGACCAACGCGACGGCGGTCATCGCGGACGCGGGGCCGGACGTGCTGGGCGTGGCGGAGATCGTCGGCACGGACGCGTTCAACTCACTGACGGCGAACCTCAACGGCTACAGCGGCCTGCTCGCGGGTGATGGCTGGTACGGCTCGACGAGCCAGAAGGTGGGCCTGCTCTACAAGACGAGCACGGTGGAGCTGGTGAGCTCGAACGTCGTGCTGACGGAGTGCGCGCAGGACTTCGCCTACCGGCCGCCGCTGCGCGTGGACCTGAAGGTGCTCCGGGGCGGCTCACCGGTGGACCTGACGGTGATGGTGCTGCACATGAAGGCGTACGCGGACTCGGATTCGTACCTGCGGCGCAAGGGCGCGGCGGTGTGCCTCAAGGACTACCTGGACACGAACCTGCCGACGCAGAACGTGATGGTGCTGGGCGACTGGAACGACGACGTGGACGCGTCCATCTACACGCCCTACGAATCGCCGTACCTGAACCTGGTGACGGACTCCGCGCGCTACAAGTTCCTCACCCAGCAGCTGTCGGAGTCCGGGGAGCGCTCGACGGTGAGCAACAGCCAGTTCATCGACCATCAGCTGGTGACGAACGAGCTGGCGAAGTACTACGTGGCGCCCACGAAGGTGATCAAGCCGAGCATCCTCAGCTACAAGAGCACCACGTCGGACCACTACCCCATCTTCAGCGAGTTCAACCTCGGCCTGGCCGCGCAGCCGGGAAGCGTGAAGGTCACGGCGCCCAACGGTGGTGAGACGCTGAATGCGGGCCAGACGTTCAACATCACCTGGACATCCAGCAACGTGTCGCAGGTGAACATCACGTACACGCTGGACGGGACGGTGTGGCGCTCGGTGGCGTCAGGCCTGACGGCGTCCACCGGCCGCTACGTGTGGACGGTGCCGAGCGAGTCCTCCACGGCCGTGCGGGTGCGTGTGGCGGACGCGGCGCGCGCGGACGTGGCGGACGTGAGCGACGGTGCGTTCACGCTGACGCGGCCGACGCAGCAGGTGTTCATCAACGAGTATCTGGCGCAGCCGTTGCCTGGCCCCACGGGGACGCCGAACTACGACGAGCAGTTCGTGGAGATATACAACGCGGGTTCGGGGTCGGTGGACCTGAGCGGCTGGGAGATCCACGACGCGAAGTCGTACACGGGCGCGGAGGTGGCGCGGCACACGTTCGTGTCGGGCACGGTGTTGCCGGCGGGCAAGGCCTACGTGGTGTACTCGGGGCCGACCGCGGTGCCGGTGGGGGCGCAGTACGCGACGTACGCCAACAACAACGGCTACGGGCTGCGGTTCGACCGGGGCGTGAACCAGGGTGGCGCGGGTGACATCGTGTACCTGGTGCGCGCGGACGGGACGGTGCAGGACAGCCACTCGTACCAGAGCGCCAGCGTGACGGTGGAGCCTGGCTATTCGTTCAACCGCTCCCCGGACCTGAGCCCCACGGGGACCTGGGTCCAGGGCTACATCCTCTTCTATAAGGCCTCGACCCCGGGCAAGAAGGCGAACGGCTCCGCGTTCTGAGCGGTTCGCGGTGACCTGACTTCCACCTGGGATTCTGCTTGGGTGGAAGGATGCACGTCTGGATTCACATGGGCAGGGGCGTCACGGCCGTGGCGCTCTGCCTGTGGCTCGCGGCCTGTGGTGGGACGCGTGGGGCGGTGGCACCGCCTTCTCGGGGGGAGCTTCCCCGCAAGGTCTTGCTCCTGCGGGAGGCCCCGGATGGGAGCTTCACCCAGGAGTGGCGGCCCGCGGGGGACTTCGACCTCGCCAGTTACGTGAAGGCCCCCGAAGGCCGGCGCATCGTGCGGACCGCGCGCTCCGTGCGGGACTGTGATGCGGAGCACCTGGAGTGCATGCGCCAGTGCAAGAGTCGCCCAGTCCCCAAGGGGTTCGGCCATGTCCGCGTGCCACGCGGTGACGGCGGCAAGGAAGCCTATTGCAACGACCAGTGCCTGCCGCCCTATCAGGACTGCATCAAGCTGGAACAACTCCAGCCCCAGAAAGTATCCTCAATTGAAGAGCTGTCGGACTGGGCAAGCCGTCACCGGAAGTCCCTTCTGGTTGGAGCTGTCGTCGTCGTCGCGGGTGTTGCCTTCGTTGTTGTCTCCGCAGGCGCGGGATTGCTTGTACTGGCACCCGCACTGCTCATGGCAACTGAGGGACCTTCCGGGCATCCACTGGCGGAGACCGTGCCGTGACCAAGATATTCGACCAGTTGGAAGTGCTCGGGCTGATTTTGCTCGACGACGCGCCCAGAACGCCCGGCAGCGAGGAGGCGATCCGCATCGCCGCGAATGCCATCCAGTTCATCTGTGCGACCGGCCAGGACCAAGCGTTCGAGGAGTACGTCCAGAGCCTTCACGCCGGTGCCCCACCGCTTGTCATTGGCCGGTTCGCAACGAAGGCAGAAGCAGAGGCGGCCATGGCCGCTCGGAGATGGCCGATCCACGTCGCAGCCGTGCTGATTGGGGACGACTACTACACCGCCATGTTCGTACCGGCCACGGGAAGAACCCACCTCGTCCGAGCAGAAACGTTGGACTTCTACCTCCAGGCCATGGCGGATGAACGGCTCACGCCTTCGGGCCTGTCCTTCGCCACGAAGGCGGAGGCGGAGGCGTGGATGAACCAGCAGCCCACTCCCCCCCAGCAGGTGGTCATCGACATCGCGGGGGCGCCGTATCTGGCCGCCTATCACCACCGCATCGACTACCGCGTCCTCTATCCCCTGCCCGCCCCCACGCCTCCATCGCAGGAGACGTGAGGGCGGCACGGTGATGACTACAGCCGGAACTGCACGCGCACGCCCGGCTGGATCCACACGTGGATCTGCTTCTCGTCGTCGGAGAGGTCGTTGCTGATCTCCGCGGCATTGCCCAGGCGGATCGCGCCCTTGTTGTACTGCCCCACGGACGCGGAGATGTAGGGCCCCACCGCGATGGAGCGGGTGAGCTGGAGATCCACGCCGAAGTGGGCGTGGCCCAGGTCATAGCCCTCGAGCTTGAACCAGGAGTTCCCCGCCCCTTCGCCCACTTCCAGCGAGCCAATCTCATAGCCCACACCCACCC
>NZ_RAWN01000110.1:0-32134 GCF_003668895.1 Corallococcus sp. AB045 | reverse complement strand
CATCACGCCGCACACGAAGTTCAAGGCGCAGATTTACGTGCTGTCGAAGGAAGAGGGCGGCCGCCACACCCCGTTCTTCAAGGGGTACCGTCCGCAGTTCTACTTCCGCACCACGGACGTGACGGGCACGGTGAAGCTGCCGGACAACGTCGAGATGGTCATGCCGGGCGACAACATCGCCATCGAGGTGGAGCTCATCACCCCGGTCGCGATGGAGAAGGAGCTCCGGTTCGCCGTCCGCGAGGGTGGCCGTACGGTGGGCGCCGGCGTCGTTGCGGAGATCATCGCCTAGTCGGCTTCCCGCCGACCGGCTTTCACGGGCACTGAGTTGCGGAGGGGAGGGCTGCTTTTGTAGCCTTCCCTTCTCGCATCTGGTGAAATGAACCATGCCTAAGGGTAACCGTTCCATCATCTCGCTCGAGTGCACCACGTGCAAAGAGCGGAACTACACGACCACGAAGAACAAGCGGAAGAGCCAGGACAAGCTTGAGCTGAGCAAGTTCTGTCCTCGCTGCCGCAAGCACACGGACCACAAGGAAGGCAAGGTCTAGGTCGTCGGTTTCATGAAGGTTTAGGCCAGTAGCTCCAACGGTAGAGCAGCGGTCTCCAAATCCGCGTGTTGGGGGTTCGAATCCCTCCTGGCCTGCCAGCTTCAGTACAGGGACCCCCGGTACCGAGCGGTGCCGGGGGTCCCTGTCTTTTCGCAGTCCCGCTTCCGCAGTCCCTCGTGAGGCACCATGGCGACGGCATCTGAGGCCAGCCAGCAGGCTAACCGCTCGGGCATCGACCCCAAGCGGCTCGTGGTCATCTTCTATCTCGTCTTCGGCATCGTCCTGGCCCTCTTCCTGGAGCACGTCTTCGGGTTGCTCTGGAGCCGGTTCGGCTGGAGCGACGTGGAGCTCTTCGAAGGCCTCGGCTGGCGCGTGTCGACGCTGGCGGGCTACGTGGTGGCCCTGGCCCTGGTGCTGGCGGCCTACTTCCACCCTCGCACGCACGCCCTCTCCATCGATGTGGCATCAGAGTTGATGAAGGTCACCTGGCCTACCTGGTCGGAGACCCGCGCATCGACCATGGCCGTGGTCGTCGCCTCGCTGGTGGCGGCCGTTCTGCTCTTCTGCATCGACACCGTCGCCTACAACTTGATGGTGGAGTGGCTGCCTGCCCTGTGGGGGAAGCTGTAATGGCGAAGAAATGGTTCACGGTCCAGACCTACTCGAACTACGAGAACCAGGCGAAGAAGAACCTGGAAGAGCAGGTGCGCCTCAAGGGCCTGCAGGACCAGGATCTGATTGGTGAGATCCTCATCCCCATGGAGCAGGTCGTGGAGATGGTGAACGGCGAGAAGAAGACCACCCGCCGCAAGCTGTTTCCGGGCTACATCTTTGTCCAGATGGAGCTCAGCGACACCACCGTCCACCTGGTGAAGAACACCTCCAAGGTGACGGGGTTCCCGGGCGTCGGCCAGAACGAGCAGCCCCGGCCCATGTCGGACCGCGAGGTCGAGCGCCTCACCGCGCAGGTCACCGAGGGCGCCCACAAGGCCAAGCCCAAGGTCCAGTTCGAGACCAGCGACACGGTGCGCGTCATCGACGGCCCGTTCGCCAACTTCAACGGCACCGTGGAAGAGGTCAACCCGGAGAAGGGCCGCGTGCGCGTGCTCGTCAGCATCTTCGGCCGTGCGACCCCCGTGGAGCTCGACTTCATGCAGGTGGAGAAGACCACCGGCTAGTTTCACAAGTCTTCCGCGCCCGGGTAACGGGCGCGGATCAACGGGTGGGAGGGCCGCCCCGTCTGGCGGCCCGTCGGAACCACCCTCTCGAAAGGCAGCAGTCCGCCGATGAAGAAGGTCACAGGTCAGGTCAAGTTGCAGATCCCCGCCGGCAAGGCGAACCCCGCCCCGCCGATTGGTCCCGCGCTCGGTCAGCAGGGCGTGAACATCATGGAGTTCTGCAAGCAGTTCAACGCCAAGACGCAGGCGGAGGCCAAGGAGGGTCTGATCATCCCGGTGATCATCACCGTGTATCAGGACCGCTCCTTCACCTTCATCCTGAAGACCCCTCCCGCCGCCATCCTCATCAAGAAGGCCGCGGGTCTCCACACGGAGAAGAAGAAGGGTTCGGGCGCGAAGAAGCCGGGCAAGGAGAAGGTGGGGCAGATCACCCGTAAGCAGCTCGAGGAGATCGCCAACAAGAAGATCCAGGACACCACCGCCGCGTCCATCGAAGCCTGCATGAGCACCATTGCTGGCACCGCGCGCTCCATGGGCATCGACGTCGTCGGCTAGCCCGCCCCCTCTCTCAAGGATTCCTGCAATGGCTAACTCCGGAAAGAAGTTCCGCGCGTCCAACGAACTGGTGGACCGCAACAAGCGCTACCCCGTCGCCGAGGGTTTCGCGCTGCTGAAGAAGACGGTTGATACCCGCGCGACGAAGTACGACCAGACGGTCGACGTCGCCATCAACCTGGGCGTGGACCCGAAGCACGCGGACCAGATGGTCCGTGGCGCCGTGGTGCTCCCGCACGGCACCGGCGCCACCGTGCGCGTGGCCGTGTTCGCCAAGGGTGAGCGCGCCACCGAGGCCACCAACGCCGGCGCGGACATCGTCGGCGCCGAGGACCTCCAGAAGCGCATCGAGGAAGGCTTCCTCGACTTCGACACCGTCATCGCGACGCCGGACATGATGGGCGTCGTCGGCCGCCTCGGTAAGGTGCTCGGTCCCCGTGGCCTCATGCCGAACCCGAAGGTCGGCACGGTGACCATGGACGTCGCCAAGGCCATCCGCGACTCCAAGGGCGGTAAGGTCGACTTCCGTGCTGAGAAGGCGGGCATCGTCCACGCGAAGATGGGCAAGGCCTCCTTCCCTGCGGACAAGCTCGAGGCGAACTTCAACGCACTGGTGGACCTGGTGATGAAGCTCAAGCCGGCCACCGCCAAGGGCGTGTACCTGCAGGGCATCGCCATCTCGACGACCATGGGGCCGGGCATCAAGCTCGACACCACGGAAATCCTGGCGCGTCACCGCTAATCGCGGGTGCCAGGACGGGCAGGGAAGGGTGCGCTCCCTGACGGGGAGCGTCAGTCCTGTCGCCCGCGAACGTCGGTTCGTTAGAAAGTGCTGGATCTTTGCGAAAGCCGGGGGTATAGGCCCCCGGCTTTTGCAATTGGGGCGCCATGTCGAGAGACGCGGCGTTCCGACCTGGTTCATGACAGCAGGGACCTGGAGTGGGGAAGACGCGTCCGTTGGGAACCGGGCAACCGGTCGGGCCGTCCATCCGCTCCTGGTTCAAACGGCCGCAAGGTCAGCCCTGCCGAGACTGGAGGTGCGGTGTGGTGCCTCTCGGAGGCTCCTCTCTCGCTCTGCCACTTTGGCCCAGGCATCACGCCCGACCGTCAGGTCGGGCCATGAAGGAGGTGAGTCAAGGTGCTGAAGAGCGAGAAGGAAGAGATGATCAAGGACCTTCACGAGAAGTTTGCGCGGACCAAGACCGCGGTGCTCGTGGAGTCCTCCAAGGTGAACGTCGAGACCGTCACCAAGCTGCGTCGCAAGTTCCGCGAGGGCAAGGTCGAGTACAAGGTCATCAAGAACACGCTGGCGCGCCGTGCCGCTCAGGGTACGACCGTCTCCGTGATTTCGGATGACTTCACCGGTCCCGTGGCGCTGTGCATCAGCTACGACGACGAGGTGGCTCCTGCGAAGATCCTGATGGATTTCATCAAGGACATGGAGACCATCAAGGTCCGTAGCGCCGTCGTCGCCGGTAACAAGGTCGACGCCAACGGCGTGAAGGCACTGGCGAAGCTGCCGGGCCTCAATGAGCTGCGCGGGATGTTGCTCGGCATGCTCAACCAGCCTGCAGGCAAGCTGGTCCGGACCATCGCGGCCCCCGGGTCGCAGCTCGCGCGCGTCATCCAGGCGCACGCGGACAAGGCGCAGGGTCAGTAATCGTCCCGAGAAGTTTTTCTACCGCAACCTCTTCGGCCGAGCCGCCCAAATGGGTCGCCGGCCGTTAGTCAACCAGAAGGAACAGTTCCATGGCCGATTTGAACGCGATTGCTGAAGAACTCTCGAAGCTCACCGTCCTTGAGGCGGGCGAGCTCGTGAAGCTGCTGGAGAACAAGTGGGGCGTTTCCGCCGCCGCCGTGGCCGTTGCCTCCGCGGGCCCCGCCGCCGCCGCCGCTCCTGTTGAGGAGAAGACGGAGTTCAACGTGGTGCTGGCGAACGCCGGCGCCAACAAGATCAACGTCATCAAGGAGATCCGCGCCATCACCGGCCTGGGCCTGAAGGAGGCCAAGGACCTGGTCGAGGGCGCGCCCAAGACGGTCAAGGAAAGCGTCAACAAGGACGACGCCAAGAAGATCAAGGACCAGCTCGTCGCGGCTGGCGCCACCGTCGAGATCAAGTAGTTCTGTACAGGGGCTACCCTGTTCTTCCGGGAAATCCCGGGTAGCCGCCTGATCGGATGAGCAGGCCGGCGCTCCCTATGCTGGGGCGCCGGCTTTGCCCATTTGACATTTGCCAAATTTCCCGGCGCCGCCGCGCGTTACTGAAGTTTGCCCCGCCCGAGCAGCCGTCCCCGGAGACCGAATGCCGACGCAGATCCAGAACAATTTCCGCGTGCGGAAGACCTTCGCGAAAATCGCGAAGATCATCGACATTCCCAATCTCATCAACATCCAGAAGCAATCCTACGAGAAGTTCCTCCAGGCCGACATCGCCCCGGAGAAGCGTGAGGACCTTGGCCTTCAGGGTGTCTTCAAGTCCGTCTTCCCGATCCGGGACTTCAACGAGACCTCCTCGCTGGAGTTTGTCAGCTATCACCTGGAGAAGCCGAAGTACGACGTCGATGAGTGCCACCAGCGTGGAATGACCTACTCGGCGCCCATCAAGGTCGTCGTGCGCCTGGTCGTCTGGGACAAGGACGAGGAGACCGGCGCCCAGTCCATCCGCGACGTAAAGGAGCAAGAGGTCTACTTCGGCGAAATCCCGCTGATGACCCAGAACGGTACGTTCATCATCAACGGCACCGAGCGCGTCGTGGTGAGCCAGCTGCACCGCAGCCCGGGTGCGTTCTTCGACCACGACAAGGGCAAGAGCCACTCGTCGGGCAAGCTGCTCTACAACGCCCGCATCATCCCGTACCGCGGCTCGTGGATCGACTTCGAGTTCGACCACAAGGACCTGCTGTACGTGCGCATCGACCGGCGCCGCAAGCTGCCGGCGACCGTGCTCATCCGCGCCCTGGGCGCCGTCGGTGACACGGCGAAGAAGAACCCGCTCGACTTCAAGGGTTCCACCGAGGAAATCCTCAACTACTACTACGCCACCGAGACCATCTACCTGCAGAGCGCCGCGGACTTCGAGAAGTCCGTCGAGCTGGAGCTCCTGCCGGGTCAGCGCGCCACGCGCGACATCAAGACCAAGGCCGGTGAGCTGATCGTCAAGAAGAACCGCAAGTTCACGCGCGCCGCCATCAAGAAGCTCGAAGCGGCGAAGATGACCAAGCTGCCCATCGACGCGGACGAGCTCTTCACCAAGGTGTCCGCCTACGACGTGGTGGACGAGAACACCGGTGAGGTCATCCTCGAGTGCAACGAGGAGGTGTCCCAGGAGAAGGTGGACGAGCTCCTCAAGCGCGACATCAAGGAGTTCAAGGTCCTCTTCATCGACAACCTCAACGTGGGTCCGTACCTGCGTGAGACGTTGATGCTGGACAAGATCGAGTCGCCCGAGCAGGCCATCATGGAGATCTACCGGCGTCTGCGCCCGGGCGATCCCCCGACGCCGGAGACGGCGACGAACCTGTTCAGCAACCTGTTCTTCAACCCGGAGCGCTACGACCTGTCCAAGGTCGGCCGCCTCAAGCTGAACTTCAAGTTCAGCCTCGAGGAGCCCCTCGACGGTCAGATCCTGACCAAGCGCGACATCCTGGAGGTCATCCGCTACCTGATCGACCTGAAGAACGGCAAGGGCACGATCGACGACATCGACCACCTGGGCAACCGCCGCGTCCGCGCGGTGGGCGAGCTGCTGGAGAACCAGTACCGCATCGGCCTCGTCCGCATGGAGCGCGCGATCAAGGAGCGCATGAGCCTCCAGGAGATCGAGACGCTCATGCCGCACGACCTGATCAACGCCAAGCCGGTGACGGCGGTGATCAAGGAGTTCTTCGGGTCCAGCCAGCTGTCGCAGTTCATGGACCAGACGAACCCGCTCTCGGAAGTCACGCACAAGCGCCGTCTGTCCGCGCTCGGGCCTGGCGGCCTCACGCGTGAGCGCGCGGGCTTCGAAGTCCGCGACGTGCACCCGACGCACTACGGCCGCATCTGCCCCATCGAGACGCCGGAAGGCCCGAACATCGGCCTCATCGCGTCGCTGTCGACCTACGCGCGCGTCAACGAGTTCGGCTTCGTGGAGACGCCGTACCGCAAGGTGGACGCGGGCAGCGTGACGGGGGACGTGGCCTTCTACTCGGCGCTCGAGGAGGAGAAGCACACCATCGCCCAGGCGAACGCGGAGACGGACAAGAAGGGCAAGTTCGTCAACGCGCTGGTGCAGAGCCGCCGCAGCGGCGAGTTCGTCCAGGTCAAGGCCGAGGACGTGGACCTGATGGACGTGTCCCCGAACCAGCTGGTGTCGGTGGCCGCCTCCCTCATCCCGTTCCTGGAGAACGACGACGCGAACCGCGCGCTCATGGGCTCCAACATGCAGCGTCAGGCCGTGCCGCTGCTGCGCACGGCGGCGCCGCTCGTGGGCACGGGCATCGAGGCCATCGTCGCCCGCGACTCGGGCGTCACCTGCGTGGCGCGCC
This sequence comes from Corallococcus sp. AB045, assembly GCF_003668895.1. NCBI lineage: Bacteria > Pseudomonadati > Myxococcota > Myxococcia > Myxococcales > Myxococcaceae > Corallococcus > Corallococcus sp. AB045. The sequence goes on along the minus strand of NZ_RAWN01000110.1, from coordinate 25,324 downwards.
GTGACGGCATCGTGGAGTCGGTGGACGCCAGCCGCATCGTGGTGAAGGCGGACTCCAACGCGGCCCTGAGCGACGTGTCCAGCGAAGTGGACATCTACAACCTGCTCAAGTACCAGCGCTCCAACCAGAACACGTGCCTCAACCAGAAGCCCATCATCCGCAAGGGTGACCGGGTGAAGAAGGGCGACGTGATCGCGGACGGCCCGGCCACCGAGACCGGTGAGCTGGCGCTGGGACAGAACATCGTCGTCGCGTTCATGCCGTGGCAGGGCTACAACTTCGAAGACTCCATCCTGCTCAGCGAGCGCATCCTCAAGGAGGACGTCTTCACGTCCATCCACATCGAGGAATTCGAGTGCATCGCGCGCGACACCAAGCTGGGCAAGGAGGAGATCACCCGCGACATCCCGAACGTGGGTGAGGAAGCCCTCAAGGACCTGGACGAGAGCGGCATCATCCGCATCGGCGCCGAGGTGAAGCCCGGCGACGTGCTGGTGGGCAAGATCACTCCGAAGGGCGAGACCCAGCTCTCCCCCGAAGAGAAGCTGCTGCGCGCCATCTTCGGTGAGAAGGCCGGCGACGTGCGCGACAGCTCGCTGCGCGTGCCCCCGGGCGTTGTCGGCACCGTCATCAACGCCAAGGTGTTCAGCCGCAAGGGCGTGGAGAAGGACGAGCGCGCCAAGCAGATCGAGTCCATGGAGGAGGCGAAGCTCCTCAAGGACCAGAACGACGAGATCAAGGTCCTCCAGGACTCCGCGTACAGCCGCCTCCGCGGCCTGGTCCGCGGCAAGGAGGTCCAGGGCAAGCTCGTGGACGACAAGGGGAAGATCCTCCTGAAGAAGGGGGACATCCTCAACGACGAGCTGCTGGCCACGGTGCCGTACAAGTACTGGGGCGAGATCTCCGTGGGCGACCCGCTGGACGCGCGCCTGCGCGACATCCTGCGCAACCTGGAGGAGACGAAGGAGGCCGTGAAGCTGGCCTTCGGCGAGAAGATCGCCCGCATCAAGAAGGGCGACGAGCTCCCTCCGGGCGTCATCAAGATGGTGAAGGTGTACGTCGCCATCAAGCGCAAGCTGGCGGTGGGCGACAAGATGGCCGGCCGCCACGGCAACAAGGGCGTCGTGTCCCGCGTCCTCCCCGAGGAGGACATGCCGTACCTGGAGGATGGCCGTCCGGTGGACATCGTCCTCAACCCGCTCGGCGTTCCCAGCCGCATGAACATCGGGCAGATCCTCGAGGTCCACCTGGGCTGGGCCGCGAAGGGCGTGGGCGAGCAGCTGCAGCGCTACATCGAAGAGAACTTCAGCGGCGAGCAGCTCAAGAAGCAGCTGAAGACCGTCTACGACGACAAGGCCTTCGGCGACTTCGTGGACGGCCTGTCCGACCAGGAGGTCCAGGACCTCTGCCGCCGCCTGAAGAAGGGCATCCACGTGGCGACGCCGGTGTTCGACGGCGCTCGCGAGACGGAGCTGCACGCCCTCTTCGACGAGGGCCGGCTGCCGCGCTCCGGTCAGATGGTGCTCTTCGACGGCCGCACGGGTGAGCCGTTCGACCAGAACGTCACCGTGGGCGTGATGTACATGCTCAAGCTGCACCACCTGGTGGACGAGAAGATCCACGCCCGTTCCATCGGGCCCTACTCGCTCGTCACGCAGCAGCCCCTGGGCGGCAAGGCCCAGTTCGGCGGCCAGCGTCTGGGCGAGATGGAAGTGTGGGCGATGGAGGCCTACGGCGCGGCGTACACGCTGCAGGAGTTCCTCACGGTCAAGTCGGACGACGTGGTGGGCCGCACGCGCATGTACGAGGCGATCGTCAAGGGCGACAACGTCCTGGAGTCCGGCCTGCCCGAGTCGTTCAACGTGCTCCTCAAGGAGCTCCAGTCGCTGGCCCTGGACGTGGAGCTGCTGGAGAGCGCGCCCCCGGAGCGGCAGCGCAGCTTCGGCGGTGACTTCCTGGGCGGCGGCGACGGCGAGGACCGGAAGTCCGGGACCGAGGCCTAGGCCTTTTCAAAGAAGCCGGCGCGCCCGCCTGACCGGCTGGCTGCTTCCTCCTGGAGGGAGCGGCTGGCCGGGCGCAGGGCGGGGGCCCGAAACGTTTGGCGCCTTGAGCGCTCATAAGTTTTCGGAGGCAACGTGAAGGACATTTTCAACTTCTTCGAGAAGCCGAAGGACCCGCTGTCGTTCAACGCCATCCGCATCGCGCTGGCGTCGCCCGACAAGATCCGTCAGTGGTCGCACGGCGAGGTGAAGAAGCCGGAGACGATCAACTACCGCACCTTCAAGCCGGAGCGGGACGGGCTGTTCTGCGCCCGCATCTTCGGGCCGGTGAAGGACTACGAGTGCAACTGCGGCAAGTACAAGCGCATGAAGCACCGTGGCGTCGTGTGCGAGAAGTGCGGCGTGGAGGTCATCCAGTCCAAGGTGCGCCGTGAGCGCCTGGGACACATCACGCTGGCCACGCCCGTGGCCCACATCTGGTTCCTCAAGTCGCTGCCCAGCCGCATCGGCAACCTGCTCGACATCACCCTCAAGGAGATGGAGAAGGTGCTGTACTGCGAGAGCTACATGGTCATCGACCCCAAGGCGACGCCGCTCCAGAGGGGCGAGCTGATCTCCGAGGAGAAGATGCACCGGCTCTTCCAGGAGCACGGTGAGGACTCGTTCAGCGCGGGCATGGGCGGCGAGGCCGTCCGCGAGATGCTCAAGTCCCTGGACGTGGAGAGGCTGTCCGAGGAACTGCGCAAGGACATGCGCGAGACCACCAGCGAGGCGAAGCGGAAGAAGTACGCCAAGCGCCTGAAGGTGGCGGAAGCGTTCCGCGTCTCCGGCAACAAGCCGGAGTGGATGATGCTGGACGTCATCCCGGTCATCCCGCCCGACCTGCGTCCGCTGGTGCCCCTGGACGGCGGCCGCTTCGCGACCTCCGACCTCAACGACCTGTACCGCCGCGTCATCAACCGGAACAACCGCCTCAAGCGGCTCCAGGAACTGAACGCGCCGGACATCATCATCCGCAACGAGAAGCGGATGCTCCAGGAGGCCGTGGACGCGCTGTTCGACAACGGCCGCCGCGGGAAGACCATCACCGGCCCGAACAAGCGGCCGCTGAAGTCGCTGTCCGACATGCTCAAGGGCAAGCAGGGCCGGTTCCGTCAGAACCTGCTCGGCAAGCGCGTGGACTACTCGGGCCGCTCCGTCATCGTCGTCGGTCCCGAGCTGCGCCTGCACCAGTGCGGCCTGCCGAAGATCATGGCGCTCGAGCTCTTCAAGCCGTTCATCTACAACAAGCTCGAAGAGAAGGGCTACGTCACCACCATCAAGTCGGCGAAGAAGATGGTGGAGAAGGAGCGTCCGGAGGTCTGGGACATCCTCGAGGACGTGATCCGCGAGCACCCGGTGCTCCTCAACCGCGCCCCCACGCTGCACCGCTTGGGCATGCAGGCCTTCGAGCCCGTCCTCATTGAGGGCAAGGCCATCCAGCTGCACCCGCTGGTGTGCGCCGCGTTCAACGCGGACTTCGACGGCGACCAGATGGCCGTGCACGTGCCGCTCTCCATCGAAGCGCAGATGGAAGCACGCGTGCTGATGATGTCGACGAACAACATCCTCAGCCCCGCGAACGGCAAGCCCATCATCGTCCCGACGCAGGACATGGTGCTCGGCATCTACTACATGACGCGCGCCCGCGAGTTCGCCAACGGCGAAGGCCGCGTGTTCGCGTCGCCGGACGAGGTGCGCGCCGCGTACGACCACGGTGAGGTCCACCTGCAGGCCAAGGTGGTGTGCCGCATCGACGGCAAGCGCAAGGAGACCACGGTCGGCCGCGTGCTGCTGTGGGAAGTCGTTCCGCGCCGCGTGGGCTTCGACGCCATCAACAAGGTGCTCGACAAGAAGTCGCTCGGTAACCTCATCGACCTCTGCTACCGCCTCACGGGCGAGAAGGAGACGGTGCTGCTGGCGGACCGCGTCCGCAGCGCGGGCTACTTCCACGCGACCCGCGCCGGTATCTCCATCGCGCTCAAGGACATGATCATTCCTGCGAAGAAGCAGGAGTTCCTGGACTACGCGCGCAAGGAAGTGGCGGAGATCGAGAACCAGTACCTGGAAGGCCTCATCACCGACGGTGAGCGCTACAACAAGGTCATCGATATCTGGGCGGAGATCACCGAGAAGGTCGCCCAGGAGATGATGCAGCAGATCTCCCAGGACGAGGCCAGCGGGGACGTGGACGGCAAGCGCATCACGCGCAAGCAGCCGTCGTTCAACCCCATCTACATCATGGCCGACTCCGGTGCCCGCGGCAGCGCCCAGCAGATCCGCCAGCTGGCGGGTATGCGCGGCCTGATGGCGAAGCCCTCAGGTGAAATCATCGAGACGCCCATCACGGCCAACTTCCGTGAAGGCCTCTCCGTGCTCCAGTACTTCATCTCCACGCACGGCGCTCGTAAGGGCCTGGCGGACACGGCGCTCAAGACGGCCAACTCCGGTTACCTCACCCGCCGTCTCGTGGACGTGGCGCAGGACGCCATCATCAACGAGTACGACTGCGGCACCATGGACGGTCTGTTCATCGGCGCCCTGGTGGAAGGCGGCGAAATCATCGAGCCGCTGGGTGAGCGCATCCTGGGCCGCGTGGCCCTGGACGACATCCTCGACCCTGTGACGGGCGAGGTGCTGGTGCGCGCCAACGAGGAGATCGACGAGGAGCGCGTCCGCCGCATCGAGAACAGCGGTCTGGACAAGGTGAAGATCCGCTCGGTGCTCACCTGCCAGGCCAAGCGCGGCATCTGCGTGGAGTGCTACGGCCGTGACCTGGCGCGTGGCCGCAAGGTGTCCGTGGGCGAGGCCGTGGGCGTCATCGCGGCGCAGTCCATCGGTGAGCCGGGTACGCAGCTCACGATGCGCACCTTCCACATCGGTGGTGCGGCGACCCGTCGCGCGGAGCAGTCCAGCCTGGAGAACCGCTACGCGGGTTCCGTGAAGTTCGCGGGCCTGAACACGGTGCAGAAGGCGGACGGCACGCTGGTGGCCATGAACCGCAACGGCGAGATCGTCGTCGTCGACGAGTCGGGCCGCGAGCGCGAGCGCTACCAGATCATCTACGGCGCCCGCATCCTGGTGAAGGAAGGCCAGAAGCTGGAGCCGGGCGTGCTGGTGGCCGAGTGGGACCCGTTCGCCATCCCGCTGCTCACGGAAGTGGGCGGTGTCGTGCGCTACGAGGACATCATCGAAGGCGTGACGATGTCCGAGACGCTCGACGAGGTGACGGGCCTGTCGCGCAAGACGGTCATCGAGTCCAAGGACCCGGAGGCGCGTCCGCGCGTCACCATCCGCGACGCGGCCGGCAACGTGAAGGACCTGCCGTCCTCCAAGAACCAGGCGAGCTACTTCCTGCCCCAGGGCGCGATCATCACGGTCAACGACCAGGATGAGATCTCCGCGGGCGAGGTCATCGCCAAGGTGCCGCGCGAGACCACGAAGACCAAGGACATCACGGGCGGTCTGCCCCGCGTGGCCGAGCTCTTCGAGGCGCGCAAGCCCAAGGACGCGGCGGCGATCGCGGAGATCGACGGCGTGGTGTCCTTCGGCAAGGACACCAAGGGCAAGCGCAAGCTCATCATCACCCCCGAAGTGGGCGGCGAGCAGCGCGCGGACCTGGCCAAGGAGTACCTCATCTCCAAGGGCAAGAGCATCAACGTCCACTCCGGCGACCGCGTGAAGGCCGGCGAGGCGATGATGGACGGCGCGGCCAACCCGCACGACATCCTCAAGGTGCTGGGCGAGAAGGAACTCGCGCGCTACCTGGTGGACGAAGTGCAGGAGGTCTACCGACTGCAGGGCGTGAAGATCAACGACAAGCACATCGAGACGATCGTCCGGCAGATGCTGCGCCGGGTGCGCGTCACCGACGTGGGCGACACCAACTTCCTGGTCGACGAGCAGGTCGAGAAGTGGGTGTTCGAGGAGGAGAACGAGAAGGTCATGGCCGAAGGGAAGCGCCCGGCCGTGGGCGAGCCCTTGCTGCTCGGCATCACCAAGGCGTCGCTCTCCACCGAGTCGTTCATCTCCTCGGCGTCGTTCCAGGAGACCACGAAGGTGCTCACCGAGGCCGCCATCAACGGCAAGGTGGACTACCTGCGCGGCCTCAAGGAGAACGTCATCATGGGCCGGCTCATCCCCGCCGGCACGGGCCTGCCGAACTACAAGCACCTCGACATCGAGGTGGAGAGCCCCACGGACGAGGTCAACGAGATGGAGGCCGCCCTGGCCGCCACCCACGGCGACACCGGCCCGCTGGCTCCTCCTCCGTCGCGGCCGGACACCCGGTCCACCGACGTCGCCTAGTGCTTCCGTAAGAAGCGTCCCTGACGCTTCCTGAGTCAGCCGCCGTCCTGGTGTCATGCCGGGGCGGCGGCTTTCTCGTTTTGCACACTCCCGTGCCTGTTTGCTTGACAGTATGTCGCGGTGCGTTATTTTGACGCATCACGTTGTGAGACCCGGAACACCCGGGGGGGAGCGCGACATGGCGACGACGAGTGCGAAGGCTGACGAGAAGACGGGCGTGACGCAGAACGTGGAGGCCTTCCTGAAGGGGCGGTTCTCCGAGGCGCAGAAGCGGTTCCAGGGCCTGGAAGGGGAGGCGAACAAGGCCTTCCGTGCGCTGGAGACGCGGGGCCAGGTGGCGGCGAAGGAGGTCCAGCACCTGTGGACGAAGGTGCAGGCCGGTGAGCTGCGCGCCGACCCTCGCGTGCAGGAGTTGAGCAAGAAGGTGGACGCCGCGGGCGTGGAGCTGCGCAAGCGGTTGGATGGGCTCCAGACGAAGGTCGTGGAGGCGGTGGGAGTTGCCAGCCAGTCCCAGGTGGAGCAGATCACCCGGGAGCTGAACCGCCTTTCGAAGAAGCTGGATGTGCTCCTGAAGCCCACCCGTCGTGCCCACCGGTCGACCAAGAATTCGGGCGGCGCGGCGTCTTCTCCGCGGGCCTGAGCAGCGTTTTCATCACCCATGGGGTGTGCTTAGGTCGCAAACCCCTTTGAATGCCCAGGGTTCCTTCCACGGGAAGGGCCCGGGGTAACTCCCGGAGCGACTTCATGGACAACAACACCGAGGCCCCCCGAGAGAAGACCTCCGTGGCGGAGGCATTCGAGCGGATCTGGAGCCAGGCGCTCCTGGCGGTGAACACGGCGGAGGAGGAGGCTTCCCGCGCCGTGCAGCGCGTGGCGTCCGTCGCGGGCTGGAGCCAGGATGAGGTGAAGCGCCAGGCCCGTGAGTTCGCGGAGCGGCTGACGGGGCACCGCAAGGACCTGGAGCACAACGTGGAGGAGCGGGTCCGCACGGCCCTGACCCTCCTGAAGCTGCCTCGCCGCGAGGAGCTGCAGGCGTTCGGTGCCCGCTTGGAGCGTCTGAACGAACGCATCCAGGCCCTGGAGCACCGGAAGTGAGAGGACCCGCCGCCTCGGGCGGCAGGTCGTTGGGAACGCGGTTCTTCGCGGGGCTCCATGCCCTGAGCAGCGGGTGCTCCCGGCTCCCGCTGCTCGCGGGCGTGGCGCTCGTGGTGTCCGCGCGGGTGGTGCCCCTCCTGGAGGAGTCCGCCCCCCAGTCCGTGGTCCCCGAGATGGTGGCGCAGGAGGCCGTCTCCGAGGAGGCGGCCCTCATCGACGCCGTGCTGGCCAAGCGCGCCCCGGACCTGGGGCTCACGCTGCGCCGGCGGCTGGGGCAGGCCATCGACGAGGAGTCGCGCCGCACGGGGTATGACCCGCTGCTGGTGCTGGCCCTCATCGACGTGGAGTCCGACTTCGAGGAGGAGTCTGTCTCCGAGAAGGGCGCCCGGGGCCTGATGCAGATCAAGCCCAGCACGCTGCACTTCCTGGCGGAGAAGGAAGGCCTGAGGCTGTCGCGTGAGGAGGTGGTGGCGGATCCCGCCGTCTGCGTGCGCCTGGGCATCCGCTACCTGCGAAACCTGCAGGGCCGCTTCGGCGGAGACCTGGACCTGGCGCTGATGGCCTACAACGCCGGCCCCACGCGCATCCGGGACGCCATGAAGGCCGGGGAGCTGGAGAAGTTCCGGCGCTACCCCCGGGCCGTGCGGCGCGACTTCCGCCGCTTCCGCGAGGGCCATGGCCTGGGCGGGGACTGGGCGCTCGCGCAGCGCGAGCCGCCGCCACCGGCGCCTGACGAGACGCCGACCGCGGCGCCCTGACGGCCTTCGCGGCCGGACTGGAAGACGGGCCCCCGGGTGAATGTTCGGGGCGGCGGAGCGCTCCAAGGAGGGCCGTCCCCGCCTTGTCCCGCTCCCCCGGGTGCGCTAAGTCGTTCGCAAGCTCCCGGGACTGTTGAGGATTCCCAGGAGGAATGCCCCCATGCCCCGTCCATCCGCTCGCATTGCCATCACCGTCGCGGCCTCGCTCGTCCCCATGCTGGCCCTGGCCGGCTCGGTCTTCCTGAACGGCGTGAAGATCGACGGGGTGACGAACACGCGCTTCGAGAAGGCCACCGTCCGCATCGACGCGGAAGGGAACGTCCACATCGACGCGCCGGGGTACGCCGCCCGCGTGACGAACGTGACGCCCACGCCCGCGACGCCTTCCTCCGCCACGCCTCCGGCCGCCGCCCCGGTGGACGCGGGGGTCGTCGCGCAGGCTCCCGCGCCGGCCGCTCCCGCCGCTTCCCCGGCCGTGCCGGGGCGCATCTCCCAGCGCTACTGGCTGGTGACGGAGCAGACGACGCCGGGCATGACGGACTTCGACATCGACGTGTACGTGAACTCGCGCTGGCTGCGCCGTTTGCGCAACAACGAGGACCAGGTGGTGGTGGACATCACCAGCCAGTTGCGTCCCGGCGCGAACGCGGTGACGCTGATTGCCCGCAAGCAGAGCACGGGCAGCCGCCGCAGCACGTCGCCCGGGAACGTCTTCAAGGTGATCATCGGCGAGGGGAACGAGGGCGGCGGCAACGTGATGATTGACACGCCCCTCATCCGCTTCCAGAAGACGGCTGCGGACGTGCAGGACGCGACCGAGGAGTTCACGCTCACCACCCGTTAGGGTGCGCGGGAAGGGAGACGACGGTGTTCACCATCGACGAGCGCTACCGGGGCCTCCCCGCCAACCGCGACCAGGTGCTCGCGCTGCACCTGTCCCTCAACACGCCGCACGTGGCCATTCCCGGCAAGCAGGCCGGGCCCGCGCAGGCCTTCGTGGTGGGGCTGCGCGGCGGGCAGGGCGCGGGCGTCTTCGTGTACCTGTACCTCGTGGAGGCGGGGGACTGCGCGGTGTACGTTTCCGGCCGGCGCATCCAGTCCGCGGATGAGCTGCGCGAGGACGAGGACGACGCGCTCGCGTTCGTGGAGTCGCTGGGCTTCATGATGGACAACGCGAACTGGCGCGCCGCGGCCCCCGCGCAGCAGGACGAGTGGCTGAAGACGCTGCCCGTGTTCTTCCGGGAGCCCACGCTCGTGCCCGCCGTGAAGGCCCGCGCCGAAGAGAAGCGCAACGTCGCCACCACCCTGGGCCGCTTCCTGGCCGCGTTCTGACCCTCCACCCTGGATTGGCACCCATGTCCCGCATCACTTCCTCCTGCTTCCTCGCGTTCGCGCTCGCGTCGGCGGGCTGTGCGCACGTCCCCACGGAGAAGGAGCGCCAGAGCTCGGAGATCCACTACGACCTGGGCATCCAGGCGCAGCAGCACGGCCACGTGCAGGACGCGCTCCAGGAGTACCAGAAGGCGCTGGAGCAGAACCCGGGCAACCCGGAGGCCCACAACGCGGTGGGCGTGCTGCTGCACCTGTCCTTCCGGCGGCTCGACGAGGCGTCGTCCCACTACGAGAAGGCGCTGAAGCTGCGGCCGTCCTTCTCCGACGCGCGCACCAACCTGGGCAACCTGCGCCTGGATCAGGGCCGCTACGACGAGGCCATCAAGCTGTACGAAGAGTCGCTCAACGACATGCAGTACCGCCACGGCTACTCCGCGCAGGGGAACCTGGGCTGGGCGCTCTACAAGAAGGGCGATACGGCGAACGCGCTGCAGAACATCAAGTCCGCCGTCACCACCAACCCGGACTTCTGCCTGGGCTACAAGAACCTGGGCATCATCTACGACGAGACGGGCAAGACCGAGGAGGCGTGCCGGCAGTTCGGGAACTACCGTGAGAAGTGCCCGGACGTGGCGGAGGCCTACCAGCGCGAAGGCGTGTGCCAGGCGAAGCTCGGGCGGGTGGACGAGGCGAAGAAGGCGCTTGCGCTCTGTGAGTCCAAGGCTCAGCCGAACGAATCGGTGCTCAAGGACCACTGCCGCTCACTGCTGGACCACCTCTAGCCGCGGGGGCCCCGAAAGACCGTGGACCACGTCGACTTCGGTAAATACCTCAGCCAGCAGCGCGAGCTTCGCGGCCTGTCGCGCGAGGACGTCTCCCGGGAGACGAAGATTCCCCCCAGCCTCGTCGCGGCGCTGGAGGCGGGGCAGGTGGAGCGGCTGCCCGAGCGCGTGTTCGTGCTGAACTACATCCGCGCGTACGCGCAGGTCATCGGCCTGTCGCCGGAGGAAGCGGCGCTGCGCTACGAGGAGGTGGACCGGGCGGTGCCCGCGCCTTCGCCGGCGCAGCTCGAGAAGGCGCGGCGCAAGCGGGCGTACGTCATCCTGTCCGTGCTGCTGGCGGTCCTGCTCCTGGGCGCGGGGCTGTTCCTGGTGCTGTCCGGGAAGCTTCCGCCCCCCGCGGCGCGTTGAAGAGGGATCATGGAGCGGTACGCCGACGACGCGTTCGTGCTGTCCACGGTCGACTATGGCGAGTCCGACCGGCTGGTGACGCTGCTCACGCGTGAGCACGGCAAGCTGACCGCGTTCGCCGCGGGCGCGCGCAAGAGCAAGCGCCGGTTCGCGGGGGCGCTGGAGCCGTTCATGCGGCTGCGCGTGCAGCTCGTGGAGACGCGCGGCAGCACGGTGCGGATCGACTCGGCGGACATCGTCGCGGGCTTCTACGCCGCGCGCGAGGACCTGTCGCTCATCGCCCGGGCGCTGTACGCGGTGGAGCTGTGCCGCGAGCTCACGCGCGAACATGAACCGCACCCGGAGCTGTTCGAGCTGGTGGAGGGCTACCTGCAGCGGCTGGACGCGAAGGAGGCCGGGCCCACGTCGTTGCTCGCGTTCGAGCTGGCGGCGCTGGCGCAGGCGGGGTTGATGCCGCGCTTCGACTCCTGCACGCTGTGTGGCGGCCTGCCCGGCGAGCGGCCCCGGTTCGACCAGGGCCACGGTGGCGCGGTGTGCGAGCCGTGTGGCGGACGCGCGCGTGACTCGGTGCCGGTGCCGGTGGCGCTGCTGTCCGGTCTGCGCTCGCTCCAGGAGGGGCAACGCACGCCGCTGCCCGCGGACCTCCGCGCGCGGGCTCGGGGCCTGCTCAACGTCTTCATCGCGCACCACGTGGGCCGCAAGCTCAAGAGCGTGGACTTCATGGCGCAGGTGGGCCTGGACTGACGGGCAGCACGCGGTCCCCAGGGGGAGCTGTCATGCACGAAGCCGGGCCGCTGGACGTGGTGTGTGTCGGCGAAACGCTGGTGGACTTCCTTCCCGTGGCCGGTGGCGCCACGCGCGTGCGGGACGTGGAGGCCTGGAAGCCATCGCCGGGAGGCTCACCGGCCAACGTCTCCGTGGGGCTCGCGCGGTTGGGCCTGCGCTCGGCGATGGTGGGCGTGGTGGGCTCCGATGAGTTCGGCCACTTCCTGCGCGACCGGCTGGCGGCGGACGGCGTGGACGTGAGCCGCCTGCGCCAGGTGGACCACGCGCGCACGGGCTTGTTGTTCGTCTCGCTGGACGCGCATGGCGAGCGCAGCTTCACGTACTTCCGGACGCGGTCCGCGGAGTTCCTGCTGGACGACTCCGACGTGGACGGTGGCTTCGTGCGGCGCGCGAAGGCGCTGCACTGCGGCTCCAACTCCCTGCTCCTGCCGGAGGCGCGCGAGGCCATGGTGCGCATGCTCACCCTGGCACGTGAGGCCGGGATGCTGGTGAGCTGTGATCCGAACCTGCGGCTGCACATGTGGACGCAGCCCGAGGAGTTGAAGGCGCTCCTGGGGCGCATGCTCCCGCTGTGCACGGTGGTGAAGCTTTCCGAGGAGGAGATCCACTTCGCGACCGGCGAGCACTCGCCCGAGGCGGCCCTGCACGTCCTGGCCGCGAAGGGCGTGCGGCTGCCCGTGGTGACGCTGGGCCCTCGCGGTGCGGTGTTCCTCTCGCGGGGGGAGGTCCTCTCCGTTCCCTCGCCCCAGGTGACGGTGGTGGACACGACAGGCGCTGGTGATGGCTTCGTGTCCGCCATGTTGAGCGGCCTGGTGCGCTGGTACGGCGACGCGCGCTCGCTGGAGGATGCGACACGCGAGGAACTGGTCGCGCTGATGACCTTCGCGGCGGGCGTGGGGGCTCGGGTGGTGACGAAGCTGGGCGCGGTGGCGGCGCTCCCCGTGGCATCCGAAGTGGAGGGGCTGCTGCCCGCTCGGCCCGCCGTGCGACGCATCGCGCGCTGACGGGAAGCGCCGGGCCGGGTCAGGATCGTGTGCTTCGCTGCGTCCTGCGTGGCCCACCATCCCATCCAGGAGGGACCGATGAGCGACACCCGTGAGACTTCTTCCTCCGCTCCGGCTCGCGTCCGGGGGCTGGAGCAGATCGACCGGCTATCGGTGCCCCTGCCGCATGGCACCGAGGTCACGACCCGCGTGGAGCGTGTGGCGTCCGGGGGACGCCGCATCCCCCAGGGCGTGGTGGGCCGCGTGGTGCGCGCGCATGACGGCGGCTTCGACGTGCAGATCGTCGGCGTGGGCGAGGTGTGGTTCGCGCGCGACGAGCTGGTGCCCCGGCGCGCGGGACAGGTGCAGTTCGCTCAGCGGCGCGAGGCGGCCTGGGGCGCGCTGCGGCCGTGCGTGGTGCTGGAGACGCGCGTGGGAAGTCACGCCTGGGGGCTCGCGGATGAGCGCTCCGACGTGGACGTGCGCGGTGTGTTCGCGCTGCCGCTTCCGTGGACGCTCGGCCTGGGGCAGCCGCCGCAGGACCTGGTGAGCGCGGATGGCAGCACCACGTACTGGGAGGTCCGCAAGACGGTGGAGCAGGCGCTGCGCGCGGATCCGAACACGCTGGAGACCCTCTTCGTCCCCGGCGCGACGGCGGTGGACGAGCTGGGCACGTGGGTGCTGGAGGCGCGCGAGGCGTTCGTCTCCAAGGCCATCTTCGGCAGCTTCGGGCGCTACGCCATGAGCCAGCTCGACAAGCTCACCCGCAGTCAGCGGCTGGCCGAGCACCGCGACCTGCTGCTCGCGTGGCTGTGCGAGGAGCCCACGCCGGACCTGGACGAGGTCGCTCGTCGCCTGTCCGCCGTGTCGCCTCGTGCCGCGCCCACGCCCGAGGATGCGGTGCTCGCGGCGAAGACGTACGTCAAGCAGCTCTACCGCTCGCTCTGGGACCAGGGGCTGCTCGCGTCGAACGACTTCGCGGCGCTCACGGCGTACGCGCGCGGCGGCGGCCAGCGTCCTCCGTCCGCGCGGGAGCTGCGGCCGAAGAACGCGTACAACCTGCTGCGGCTGGTGGCGCTGGCGACGGGCTGGCTGCGCGACGGTGTGCCTGGCTTCGAGGCGACGGGGGCGTTGAAGGCGCGGCTGCTCGACATCAAGGGGGGCCAGGTGCCACTGGAGGACGTGCTGCGCGACGCCGAGGCGATGGCGCCGGCGTTGGAGGCCGCGCACCGCGAGAGCCGGCTGCCGGAGCATCCGGACTACGCCCGCGCGGACCGGTTGCTGCGTCGCGTGGGGGACGAGGTGGCGCGGCGCTGGGTCTTGAAGACGCCCGGCCCGCTGGGCCGTGACGCGCCGGAGGCTCCGGCGCTGGAAGGAGGGATGGAATGAAGGGCAGGGTGACGGAGCATCAGGAGCGCATGGCGGACCGCGTGCTGGACGCGGAGTCCCTCCAGCGCGAGCACCTGGTCATTTCGCTGTCCGGCGCGCATGCGTACGGTTTCCCGTCGCATGACAGCGACCTGGACCTCAAGGCCATCCACATCGCGCCCACCACCGCGCTCCTCGGCCTCCAGCCCCGGCACGTGCCGGCGGAGCGGCTGGAGGTGCTGGAGGGCGTGGAGGTGGACTACTCGTCCAACGAGCTGCAGCCCGTGCTGCTGGGCATCCTCCAGGGCAACGGCAACTACATCGAGCGGGTGCTGGGCGCCATCACCGTGCGGGCCCTGCCGGAGCTGGAGTCGCTGCGGCCGCTGGTACGGGCCGCGCTGTCGCGGCGCATCCACCGGCATTACCGCGGCTTCGGACAGGGGCAGTTCCGCGAGTGGGAGAAGAGCGGATTCCGCTCCGTGAAGAAGTTGCTGTACGTGCTGCGCACGACGCTCACCGGGACGCATGCGCTGCGCACGGGCGAAGTGGAGACGGACGTCACCGTCCTGCTGGAACCGTATGGCTTTGGCGAAGCCCGCACGCTGGTGGAGCGCAAGCGGAGCGGTGAGCGCATCGAGCTGACCGACGCCCTCAGCGAAGAGTGGCAGCGGGAGGTGACACGCGCCTTCGCGGTGCTCGACGCGGCGGACGCGGCCTCCGTGTTGCCTCTGGAGCCACAACCGCCGGCCGTGGCCGCGCTCGAAGGCTGGATGCTCGACGTGCGGCGACGGCGGTTCGGCGCCTAATCCGCTTTCACCGGACTCCGGAGGCCGGGGTGGGGGCCGTCTGGAAAGACGGTCATCGACCTGGGAGGGTTCGGCGGGTAACATCCGCGCCCGCCATGAGCACGCAGGGAGTCGCCGGAGACGATCCCGACCGGGGGCGGCGCATCGGAAAGTACGAGATCCTCACCCGCCTCTCGATGGGCGGGATGGCGGAGCTGTTCCTCGCGTACACCTCCGGCCCCGGTGGCTTCCGCAAGTTCGTGGCGGTGAAGCAGATCCTCCCCGACATCAAGAAGGACGACCAGTTCGTCAAGATGTTCCTCGACGAGGCGCGCATCACCGCGGCCTTCTCGCACGCGAACATCGGACAGGTGTTCGACCTGGGGGAGGAGGACGGCGAGCTGTACCTCGCCATGGAGTTCCTGCCCGGCCAGAACCTGGAGCAGGTGGTGAAGATGGCGGAGCGGCGCAAGTACGCGCTGCCGCTGGGCTTCAGCGCGCGCGTGATTCGCGACACGTGCCTGGGCCTGCACTACGCCCACCACTTCATGGATCCGTCGGGCCGCCCCGTGGCGGTGGTGCACCGCGACGTGTCCCCGAAGAACGTGATGCTCACCTACGACGGCGTCGTGAAGGTGATCGACTTCGGCATCGCCAAGGCGCGCGGCAAGCTGGGCCGCACGCAGGTGGGCACCGTGAAGGGGACCAGCGGGTACATGTCCCCGGAGCAGGTCCGCAACAAGGACCTGGATGGCCGCAGCGACCAGTTCTCCACGGGCGTGATGCTCCACGAACTGCTGGCCGGACAGCGCCTGTTCAACGCCCCCGGCGAAGCCGCCGTGATGATGCAGATCGTGGACGGGGACATCCCCGCGCCGCGCTCGCTCAACGCGGCCGTGCCGGAGGCGCTGGAAGCCGTGGTGCTCAAGGCGCTGTCGCGCGATGCCGCCCAGCGCTTCGGCACCTGCCGGGAGATGGCGCGCGCCATCGAGGCCACGCTGGGCTCCGAGCTGTTCGACGAAGACCAGATGACCGCCGTCATGGGCGAGCTCTTCGAGGAGAAGCGCCAGAAGACGCGCACGCTCCTGGAGCTGGCCAGCCGCGCCGAGGACGCCCGCGTCAGCGAGGCCGCCGGCGCGCTCCAGGTGGAGGAGGGCAGTGAGCAGGCCGCCTCCGCCGCCACCGCGCAGGTGAAGTCGCCGCACGCGGAGGCCCCGTCCGCGGACGTCGCGGCGTCCTTCAAGCCCACGCCCGTCCGCCGCACCGCGGCCGAGTCCTCGACGCCCGCGCCCCGCGCGACCCCGCGTCCCGCCAATGAAGCCGTGGATGCCCGCGCTTCCCGCCTCAACACGCCCGCCGTGACGCCGCGAGCGCAGCGGCCCTCGGGGGCGGACGGGACGCCCGTTCCCCGGGTCATCCGTCCTCCCGCTGACGCCGTGCGGCCCTCGAGGGCCCGTCCCAGCGCGCGGCCCGAGCCCGCCGAGGCCCGCGACGAGGCCCAGTCCGACGGGCTGATGGATCCGCCCAGCGAACTCCAGACCCAGCGCTTCAAGGCCCGTCCGGTGCGCGGCACCACGCGGCCCTCGCGGCAGGTGGAGGAAGAGGAGTCCGTTGAAGCGCCCCCCGTGGCCCCGCCCGCTCGCGAGGGCTCCGGCTGGGGCATGCGGTTGTTCCTGCTCCTCATCCTGGGCGGCGTGGCCTGGCTGGCGACGCTCGAGCCCGTGCGCCGCGTGTTCATGCCGGCGTTCGACTCCGCGAAGCAGTGGGTGAAGGCGGAGCTGGATCCGGCGCCGCCCGTGGACCCCGCCGCGAACGGACAGTGGCCGCCGAAGCCCTCCGGTCCTCCGCCGGGCTTCGTCCAGAAGACCACCCCTGAGCCCGCGCAGGCGCCGGTGGAGGAGCCGCCCACGCCCGAACCGGTGGTGGACGCGACGCCCGCCGACGCGAAGAAGCCCCCCGCCGGCAAGGGCGGACGCAAGACGAAGCCGGCCGCCACGACGGACGCGCCCGCGGTGGCGAAGGCGGAAACGCGCCCCTCGAAGCCCGAGCCCTCCGAGCGGCCGCCGGAGCCCGTCACCACTGTCACGCAGGTGGAGAACCCGGAGGTGCTCGACACGACCACCTCGAAGGGCGCGGCGAAGGCGGGCCTGGGGTGGCTGACGCTCTACACGGTGCCGAAGAACGCGGCCGTGTTCGACGGCGCCACGCAGTTGGGCACGTCCCCGCTGATCAAGTTCCCCCTGCCCATCGGGACGTACCGTTTGCGCGTGGTGGACCCTCAGGACCCCGGCGGTACGAGCAAGCTGTTGTCCGCTCCCATCCGTCCCGGCGAGGTGACGAAGCTGCAGATTCGACTGGCCGACCTCCCGGCCTACTCGAACTGACCGCCGTCCTTGACGCTCCTGGACCCCCTCACTAGGGTCCGCCGCGTTCCGCCTCTGCCTTCGACGCACTGCGAGAAGGACTCGCCAACATGTATTTCCAGGACCTCATCCTCACGCTCCAGAAGCACTGGGCCGACCAGGGATGCATCGTCACCCAGTCGTACGACACGGAAGTCGGCGCGGGCACGATGGCC
The DNA here is from genome assembly GCF_003668895.1 of Corallococcus sp. AB045. NCBI lineage: Bacteria > Pseudomonadati > Myxococcota > Myxococcia > Myxococcales > Myxococcaceae > Corallococcus > Corallococcus sp. AB045. Next base: position 8,102 of record NZ_RAWN01000110.1, on the reverse strand, counting down.
CCGTACACGTTCCTGCGCGCGCTCGGTCCCGAGCCCTGGAACATCGCGTACGTGCAGCCCTCGCGGCGTCCCGCCGACGGCCGCTTCGGTGAGAACCCGAACCGCCTGTTCCAGCACCACCAGTTCCAGGTCATCCTCAAGCCCGCGCCCAAGAACGTCCAGGAGCTGTACCTGGAGTCGCTGCGGAAGGTGGGAATGGATCCGCTGGAGCACGACATCCGCTTCGTCGAGGACGACTGGGAATCCCCCACGCTGGGCGCCTGGGGCCTGGGCTGGGAGGTGTGGTGCGACGGGATGGAGGTGACGCAGTTCACCTACTTCCAGCAGTGCGGCGGCTTCGACTGCCGCCCCGTGTCCGCGGAGCTGACGTATGGGCTCGAGCGCCTGATGATGAACCTGCAGAGCGTGGAGAACGTCTACGACATCGAGTGGGTCAAGGGCGTGAAGTACCGCGAGATCTTCCACGCGAACGAAGTGGAGATGAGCAAGTACGCCCTCCACGAGTCCGACCCGCAGATGCTCTTCTCGATGTTCGACGCGTACGAGAAGGAGTGCAAGCGGCTCATCGAGCGCCACCTGCCGATGCCCGCGTACGACTACGCGCTGAAGTGCTCGCACACGTTCAACCTGCTGGACGCGCGCGGCGCCATCTCCGTCACCGAGCGCGCCAACTTCATCAAGCGCGTGCGTGACAACGCGCGCCTGTGCGCGGAAGGGTATCTCCAGATGCGCGAGCGGCTGGGCTACCCGCTGACGAAGACGCCGTGGACCGTGGGGGAGCAGCCGCCGGTGCTGGAGGGCAAGCCCGCCAGCGACTACTGGAAGACGGTGCAGCTCAACAAGCCGGTGGAGAAGAAGGAGAAGACGGAGGTGGCCCGTGGCGCGTGATCTTCTGCTGGAGGTCGGTGCCGAGGAGATCCCGGCGTCGTTCATCGTCCCCGCGCTGGAGGACCTGAAGCGCGTGCTCACCGAGCGCATGGCCGACGCCCGCCTGAAGCACGGCGAGGTGCGCACGTTCGGCACGCCGCGCCGGCTGGCCGTCCTGGTCCGCGACGTGGCGGACGCGGGCGAGGACATCACGAAGGAGGTGCTGGGCCCCAGCGCCAAGGCCGCCTTCGACGCGCAGGGCAAGCCCACCAAGGCGGCGGAGAAGTTCGCCGAAAGCCTCAAGCTGTCCGTGGACGCGCTCGGGCGCACCACCACGGCCAAGGGCGAGTACCTCTCCGCGCGCGTGGAGGAGAAGGGCCGTCCCGCGGAGGCCATCCTCCAGGACGCGGTGCACGCGGCCGTGCACGGCATCAACTTCAAGAAGTCCATGCGCTGGGGTGACGTGGACACGGCCTTCGCGCGCCCGGTGCAGTGGCTGGTGGCGCTCCTGGGCGACACGGAGCTGCCGGTGGTGCTGGGCGACGTGAAGGCGGGCCGCACGACCTACGGCCACCGCTTCCTCGCGCCGGGCGCCATCGCGCTGAAGGCGCCCTCGGACTACGAGGCCGCGCTGGAGAGGGCGCACGTGGTGGCGGACATCGCGAAGCGCCGCGCGGAGCTGCTGCGCAAGGTGAACGCCGCGGCGAAGGCGGCGGGCGCGCAGCTGCTGGAGGACGAAGGCCTGGTGGACCAGGTGACGAACCTGGTGGAGCTGCCGAGCCCCGTGGTGGGCAGCTTCGAGGAGCGCCACCTGGACCTGCCGCCGGAGGTGCTGGTGCAGGAGATGAAGAGCCACCAGCGCTACTTCTCGCTGACGGACGCGAAGGGGCAGCTGCTGCCGCGCTTCATCGCCGTGTCCAACACGCCGGTGCGCGACGAGCAGCTGTCCCTGCGCGGCTACCAGCGCGTGCTGGCGGCGCGGCTCGCGGACGGGCGCTTCTTCTTCGACGAGGACCGTCGCACGCCGCTGGCCGACCGCGTGGAGAAGCTGGGCCGCGTGGTGTGGCAGGGGCAGCTGGGCACGTACCTGGAGAAGGTGGAGCGCTTCCGCGCACTGGCGGGCTGGCTGGCCCAGGCCACGGGCAGGGCAGGGGAGGCGGCCACGGTGGAGCGCGCCGCCACGCTGTCCAAGGCGGACCTCGTCACCGGCATGGTGGGCGAGTTCCCGGAGCTCCAGGGCGTGATGGGCCGCGAGTACGCGCGCGCGGGCGGCGAGCCCGACGCGGTGGCGCTGGCCATCTTCGAGCACTACCTGCCCCGCGGCGCCGAGGACGCGCTGCCGTCCCAGGACGCGGGCGCGCTCATCGGTCTGGCGGACCGGCTGGACTCGCTGTGCGGCATCTTCGCCATCGGCAAGGCGCCGTCCGGCGCGGCGGATCCGTTCGCGCTGCGCCGCGCGTGCCTGTCCATCATCCGCATCGTGCTGGGGCGCGGCTACCGCTTCAGCCTGTCCGCCGCGGTGGACGAGGCGCTGCGCCTGCTGGCCCCCAAGCTGGCCAACGTGAAGCGCAAGCCGGGTGAAGCGGCCCCGCGCGAGCAGGTGCTGGAGTTCTTCCGCGGCCGCCTCAAGGCGCTGTGGGGCGAGCAGCACCGCACCGACGTCGTGGAGGCGGTGCTGGCCGTGGGCTTCGACGATCTCGTCGCGGCGAAGAAGCGCCTGGAGGCCCTGAGCGTGCTCGTGGGCCACTCGGACTTCCAGCCGCTGGCGGCGGCGTTCAAGCGCGTGGTCAACATCGTGGAGAAGCAGGGCAAGGACGTGGCCGGCGGGCAGACCAACCCGCAGCGCTTCACCGACGAGCCGGAGAAGAACCTCCACACCGCCTTCACCCAGGCGCGCGCCAAGGTGGGCGAGCATGTGCGCGTGGACGACTTCGCCGGCGCGCTCAAGGAGATCACCGGCCTGAAGCCCGCCGTGGACACCTTCTTCGACAAGGTGATGGTGATGGCCGAGGACAAGGACCTGCGGGAGAACCGCATCCGGTTCCTCACGGAGATTGGCGCCCTGTTCAACCAGGTAGCGGACTTTTCCAAGATCCAGGCCGAAACCGCCGCGGCCTGAGGCCCGGTCGCCAGCTCACCGCCGGAGTGCGCCCGTTCCCCCACCAGGGGAGCGGCGCACGCCCTCCGGATGGGGGCGGATGTCGGCGAGAGGGCGGCCGGGAATAGCAGTAGCCCTATTCAGTTGCCCGGGGCAGGGCCGCGTTCCTACACTCCGCCCCCCTCTGATGCGCCTCTACTTCCTGACTCCCGCGCTGCTGCTCCTCGGGGCGTGTTCGATTGAATCCGAACCGAACCCGCCTCCGTCCACCCGTTTCGTGTACCCCAGCGGGGTGGCGTTCTGGCGCCCTCCGGCGGCGGGTGGCCCTTCGGCGAGCAACGGCTATCTCTTCGTCGCGAACGCCAACTTCGACAACTGCTACGACTCCGGTTCGGTGATGGCGCTGAACCTGGACACGCTGAGCACGCAGGTGGACGGGCAGGCCGTCACGGTGCCCTACCTGGGCGACGTGCTCCCGGACTCCGCGCTCGCCTTCGAGGACCTGTCCTCCGGGGACGAATCGCTCGTGCAGATCCGCAGCTTCGCGGGCGAACTGGGCATGTGGGTGGACCCGGCCACGGGGCTTCCGCGCCTGTTCGTGCCCTCGCGCGCGGAGGGCAACAACCTGCACGCGGTGGACGTGCGCGTGGAGGCCAACGGCGCTCCGGTGCTCACCTGCGTGCAGGGCGGCGTGGACTGCCGCAACGGCGCGCTGTCGCTCACCGACGACATCCCTTCGTCCCTCAGCGACGAGGGCCGCCCGGGCCTGCCTCGCGCTCCGTCGCCCATCGGCGTGACGGTGGATGAGGCGAGCGGCAACCTGTACGTGACGCACTCGGAGGCGGCGGACTCACCCGCCGACTCCAGCCGCGACTTCGAGAGCTACCTGGCCACGCTGAAGCTGGACAACCCCACGCGCGACACGCTGGGCTTCATCCCGCTGTCTCCCGAGGGCTACCTCTACGGCGGCTCGGATTCGGTGACGGTGGGCGCGGGCTACCTCTACGTGACGGGCCGCAACTTCGTGGCAGGCATCAGCGGCACGGTGCCCGGCAACTTCGTGCTGCGGCTGGTGAACAAGAACGACCCCGGTACCATCCTGGAGCCCTCGCTGCAGGCGGTGTACCGCATCCGCGAGGCGCGCGCGGTGCGCGTGGTGTCCCGTCCGGTGACGGCGGAGGAGCTGGCGGTGCGTCCGAACCTCGTGCGCGAGCGGCTGTACATGCTGGCGCGCGGCCCGGACACGCTGCTTACCCTCGACTTCGAGTACGAGGCGGTGCCGGGCACCGCCGCCACCCAGCCCTTCTTCCGAGTGGTCTCCGCGGTGCCCATGCCCGACGGCGTGAGCGACATGCAGATCATCTCCCGGGCGCCGGGCACGTCCAACGCGGACACCCACATCGTCGCGGTGACGAGCACCGGCGACAGCGCGTTGTCCCTCTACGACGAGGCGCTCGGGCAGGTCGTGGCGCAGGTGCCGCTCGTCAACAACCTCAACCAGACCAGCAACCCGTCGCAGGCCTTCGGGCTGACGGTGGACAACCCCGCCGGGTCGAACGCGGCGCGGCTGTTCGTGACCAACTTCGGTGACAGCCAGGTGGCCATCGTGGACATCCCCGACCTGGAGCGTCCCCAGGACGCGCGGGTGGTGGCGAAGCTGGGCATCCAGCAGCAGCGCGATCCGAACCAGGGCACCAGCGTGTGCCAGGAGAACTGACCTTGAAGCGCGGCTTTCTTGCTGCCCTGTTGCTGAGCGGCGCGAGCCTCGCGCTCGCCTGCTCCGACACCACCTCCACCGCGGGCGCCGCCGGTCTGTCCGGCACGTACGACGTGGTGCTCTCCAACCAGCTCGTCTTCGTCACGTCGCAGGACCGGGATGAGCTGCGCGTGCTGGACCTGACGCGCACGCCGCGTGAGTTCATCCCCGCGCCGAACCCGCTGGAGCCGCTGGCCATCCCCGTCATCGCGCGGCCGGATTCGCTCACCCGCGACGTGGGCTACGACGGCGACGGCAACGACGTGTCCGGCCCGTACATCTACGCGCGCAGCTCCGGCGGCCGCGGTATCTCCGTGGTGGCCGCGGGCCGCGCGCGCCTCAACGAGGTGACGCGGCTGGCGACAGGCCAGCTCATCACCGCCTTCGCCGCGCATGCCCCGGTGGCGGAGGGCGCGCCGAGCGTCCTGTACTACGCGCTCCAGACGCGCCCGGAGGCCGCCGAGCAGCTCTGCGGTCCCTTCGGCGGCGGGGTGGTGATGCGCCAGGAACTGCCCGGCCCGGAGGGCTTCGACGCGGCCGCGCTGCCTCCCGCGCTGCCTGTCTTCTGCCTCAAGCCGGCGGACACGGTGATGTCCATGCTCACGCTGCCCGCGCGGGCCGACTTCGCGGACTCGCTGGTGGTCGCCATCCGCAACGTGTCCGGCACCAGCCGGCTCGTGCGCGTCGTCGCGGACGGGGCCTCCGTGGAGATCCCCTACAAGCGGCCGCGGCCGGCGCCCTACACGGTGCCCGACTACGCGGACCTGGTGGACATCCCGGCGCGGCTCGTGGCCACGCACCCCAGCTACAGCGTGCAGAAAGCCAGGCTCGATGATGGGACGTGCCCGGCGGGCAGTGCTGAGAAGACCCAGGATGACGGGACGACGGTATGCATCGAGACCTGGCCCGCGGGCCGCTTCGTGTTCGCGGTGCTGGATGAGCTGACGTGCAACTCGTCTGACTGCGAGGGCGTCATCGCGCTCGACAATGGGCCGGAGCCGGTGGTGGCTCCGTCCGCGGCGCCGGTGCTCGCCCGCGACATCACCGGCGCGCCCATGCTGACCCTGCGGCCGTCCGCGGGTCTGCCCACGGGCCTCACGCTGCGCACGGGCCTGGAGGTCCGCGAGCTCCTGGCGGACGGCGTGGCCTACCTCTCCGCCATTCCGCTCCTGGGCATCATGCCGTCGTCCGACGGGAGGATCACCCTGTTCCGCGCGGACGAGCGGCGCGCGTTCAACCTGGACCGCGACTCCGCGAACAAGCCGCTGAACTCGTCGGTGGTCGCGGAGCTGCGTGACAGCAGCGAGCTGGCGCGCGCGGATCAGTTCCCGGGCATCACCGTGACACAGCCCGGTTGCCCCCAGGCGACGGATGCGACCAACGCCACGGCGTTCCTCTGCAGCGGCACGGTGCCCAACGGGACGTACCGCTTCGTCTTCCAGGGCGTGCTGCCCGGACTGGTCGGCCTCTCACGCGACCTGACCCAGGAGGATCCTCCGCTCCTCATCGAGACGACCCAGGTGACGGCCCGCGGGGTGATTCCCGGCGACTCCATCATCCTGGCGAACAACGCGGGCGCCTGCGCGGCGGTCATCCCCATCCTGCGCCTGGAGGACCAGGGAAATGGCCTCACGCGGCTCTACCCGAACCTGTCCGACCCGGCGGTCGCCGCCGCGGCGGAGCCCTGCGCGTCGTTCCCGTTGTTCTCCGTGCGCGCGGGCCCGAACGTGAAGCCCTTCGTGCTCTATTCGGGCGCGGAGACCCGCGACACGTACCTGCAGCGGCTGAACGTCGACGAGGCGTACACCGTCTCCAGCTTCCTGGACTACTACTACCACCCGGACGGCTTCGACCTGGGCCTGGAGCCGCCCAAGTCGCCCACCACCTACGCGCCCGCGCCGTTGACGCTCACGCTGACGCCGACCATCGGCGTGGGGAGCCGGCTGGTGGCGGGTGACCGCTACGTGGTGACGCTGCTGCCGCGCTTCCGCCGCTACGTCTTCGGCGTGGACACCGGCCCGTCGAGCAGCCTGGCGCTCTACACCCTGCCTGCTTCCGTGGTGGCCACGGACGTGGCCGGCGCCAGCCTCGCCTACGTCGCCTATCCCTCGGCGGACGGCGTGCTCCAGGTGGCCCTGGAGTCGATCAGCGACAACCTGGACAACCTCACGTATCTCCGGGCGTTCCAGTAACTGGGCGCGCCCGAGCGGCTCTGCTATCGTCCCTTACGTCCAGCATTTCCCGAGCCAAGACCGATGATCGATCAGAACTCCCGTCCCGCACGCAAGGTCGGCATCGCCGAGCACCTGTGGGAGACGTACGAAGAGATGGCCCAGCAGATGGGCTCGGATCGCGACGCGCTCATCAACCAGGCGTTGTTCATGTTCGCGCGTCTCAACGGCTTCATCGACGTGAGGACGAAGGGCGAGCCCGCCGTGGCGGCGGTGCCGTCACCCGCGCCCGCCCCGGCCGCGCGTCCGGCCGCCGCGCCACCCCCGGCCGCCGCGGCCAAGGGCGGTCCGCCGGTCCTTGCCCCCGCGCCGGCCGCGCGTCCCGCCGCGCGCAACGCGGAAGAACGCCCGTCCTCCAATGGGCTGGACAATGATCCGGTGCGCCGCGAGGTCGCCGAGCGTGTCCTGGAGACGGCCGCCGAGCTGGAGCGGCTCATCAAGGGCAAGAACGAGCCGCCCCCGCCGTCCGCGGACGACATGATCGAGGACGAGGAGGATCCCCTGCCGGAGCAGGAGGAGCCGCCGCTCGACGACATGCAGGACGAGCCTCCCGAGGAGGCCGAAGAAGAAGAAGAGCCCATGGAGGAGCCGGACGAGGAGGAGGGCGCCTCGCTCTACCTCGTCCTGGAGTCCGGCGAGCAGGAGAAGATCGTCAAGGACCGCTACGTCATCGGCCGCGGCAAGCACTGCGACTTCGTCATCAACTCCGGCAAGGTGTCGCGCGAGCACGCCGTCATCGCCCGCGACGGCGGCGACTTCTACATCGAGGACCTCGGCTCTTCGAACGGGACCTGGTTCAACAAGCAGCGCATCAAGCGCCGCAAGGTCGAGGACGGGGACGAGTACTTCATCTGCAGCGAGAAGATCCGCCTCGTCATCCACTGACGCCGGCATGACGCGGGGCCCCACGGTGCGATGGCCTTGTTCAGGAATTGACGGGCTCAGGGCCTCCATTGTTTGATGGGGGTCGCCTGCTCCCCATGGGAGCAGGTGCCGAATGACACCTGCTCAGCTCGCACTGTGGACGATTCTGGGAGTGGCCCTGGTGATTGCGGTGGTGACCGACGTGCTGCGCCGGCTCATCCCGAACGCCGTGACCTATCCGCTCATCGTGTTGGGGCTCGGGGTGCGCGGTGTGTCCGAAGGGGTG
>NZ_RAWN01000109.1:0-32542 GCF_003668895.1 Corallococcus sp. AB045 | reverse complement strand
ACCCACCACCCTCCGCAGGCCACACTGCGACCAGCTCATCCGCGAGCACCGTCCCGCCGGCCTCGCGCCACAGCCCGCCCAGGGTGCTCTTGCCCGCGCCGGAGTGCCCCACGAACAGCGCGGCCCGGCCCTCGTGCACCAGCCCGACGCCGTGGATGAGCAGCCCGCCTCGCTTCGCGAGCGCGGACGCGAGCATCACCTTGATCACGTTCTCCACCGGGTACCGCCCGGCCCCGATGACGTCCGCGTGGCACCGGTCCGGAGAGAGCACCGCGGAGTACCCGGCGCCCTCCACGCGCAGCGTCCCCGAGTCACCGGGCGTAAGCCGGGGCAGCTCCTGCATCTCGGGCGGAGCAAGGGGGCTGGGAGGGTTCCGCATCACCAGCCGGGCATCGGGAGCCACGGCCTCCGGAGCGAGGAACGCGCCGAACACGCGCCGGAGCGGACCGGCGAGCGCGTCATCCTCCACATCGAGCGCCACGGTCCACCCGGCCAGGGTGATCCGGAGCGCGCCGTCACGGGGACCCGGCAGGGGGTCCCCGCCGTTCAAGGCACGCACTCCCCTTCGCCGGGGATGGTGCACATGGACAGCTGCGCCAGCGCGACGAAGGGCTGCTCCCACAGGATGGCGGGCGGCACGTACACGGCGGACGCAGCCGGCGGCTTTGGCACGGCGGGCCCCGCGGGCGGCTGTGAAGGACGTTGGCTCACGTGATGGCCCACCTAGAAGGGCACCGGAAAGGCACAGATTCGACCATCCGCGGTACCGACATGCAACCGGCCCACGGTGTGATCGATGGTCGGCACGCCGATGAGCTGCGCCGGCCCCACGGTCACCTGCCCGGTGTCCGTCCCATTATTTTCCAGCTCCAGTTGGTGCACCTTGCCGTCCGCGCTGCCGACGTAGACGCGCGGCACGCCGTTCACGTTGAGGGTGAAGAGGCCGGACGGGTTCATGATGGGCGTCTTCCACTTCCACGCCGGCACGTTGGTCGTGTTCGCCGCATCGACCGAGTAGTGCTCCACCGTGTCATTGGTCCGGCTCACCACGAAGCCCCGGCCCTGGGGCCGCACGAAGTGGGTGAACGTCCGCTGCGTGGCGTCCGCGACCTGGACGGTCCACACAATCTCGTACGTGGCCGGACTCACACCGTGCACCCGGCCGTCATTGGCGGTGATCAGGATCTGGTTGGTCGTGGCGTTGCGGACCACGCTGAACTCCAGGTCGCCCAGCGACAGCCGCGCCACCTCCGCGCCCGTGAGGCTGTTGAGCACGCGCAGCGTGGCCGCGCTCGTGCCCGACCGGGTCGGCACGTAGAGCCGGTTCGTCGTGTAGTCCACCATCATGCCGCCACTCACCATGCCCAGGTCCCCGGGCCGGTAGCGCCAGATGAGCGCGCCCGTGGCCGCGTTCAGCGCGACCACCTGGTTCTGCGCGGACGTGTTGCGCGTGGCGAAGATGGCCAGGTCCACGTTCGAGTACGTCGTCCGGTACTCCGGGTTCGCGTAGTCGAGCAGCTGCGTCACCGGGAACGAGCTGATGTTGCCCAGGCCCAGCGTGGTGTTCCGCCACAGGAACTCGCCCGTGGCCGCGTTGAGCACCGCCGGCACGCCGGTCTGATCCCCCACGACGATCCACTGCTGCCCGGGCCGGCCCAGCAGCGGCACCACCGGGAAGCGCGTGGCGATCTTTCCCGCCATCTTCACCGGCCGGAAGCGCTCCGCGCCGTCCTCGGACGGGTTCGTGGTGTTCGTGCGCGTGGCCACCACCGAGTCGTTGAAGGAGCTGAAGATGCCCACGCCCAGCTCCGTCACCGGCTGCAGCGTCGTGTCCAACCCCACCGAGTAGCACCACAGCGGGTTGCCCGCCACGCGAGCCCGGGGCGTGGCCAACAGCCCCTGCGAGGTGGGCTGGTTGCCCGGCCCGTACCGCAGCTGATCATCCACGTTGAACACGCGGTAGGTGTACGTCGTGCCGTTCGTCACCGCCGTGTCCGTCATGGACGACGCGGAGCTGAACTCGTCCACGTAGGCCACCGTCGCGTTGCCCAGCACGTCGCCCACCGCGTAGCGCACGCCGCTCGTCGGCGCGGGGTTGGGCGGGCTCGTCCCTTCGGCGCGCAGCACCAGGGTGCCGCCGTGGTTGAAGGGGTTGTCCCAGGTGAGCGTCACGCTACCGTCGCGGGCCACGCCCGTGAGGCGCCCCACGTCCGGGGACGCGGCGACCGAGAGCAGCGTCATCGTCCCCTCCACGTAGATGCGCGGATCGTTCCAGCCCTGGTTCAGCTCCAGCCGGTGACGGAACGCCGTGTCCGCGGTGACGGCGGTGAAGCCCGAATAGGTGATGCGGAAGGTGGCCTCGCCGCCCACCGGGATGCCGGTCTCCGACTCCCAGAGGAAGCCGGCCGTGTCCGTGGTGACGTTCCAGTCGCCGAATGCCTGCGGGCCCGACGCGGCCACCGAGAAGTAGTTCACGGCGGGCCTGAACAGCTTCACCTCGTAGATGGGAAGCGTGCCCCGGTTCTGCACCATGTACGCCACCGTCACGCCCGTGGCCGCGGTGGACATCGTCTCCTGGCTCAGCCGCACGCGGTGCTCCACGATGCGGCCCTTGCGCGCGGTGACGACATCCCCCGCCACCGCCGAACCGTTGAGCGTCCCGTCCACCTGCGCCTGGAACTGGTAGCGGGCGCCGGGCGTGCCCGACACCTGGTAGCGCCAGGTGAACTGCGCGGAGGCCCCCGGCGCCAGCTGCGCCACGCTCTCCGGCGACGGCCCGGCCACGAGCGACGCCGTCGCGCGACCCAGCAGCACCGGCGCGCGCGGGCGCACCTGGGTGTACGTGTTCGTGGTGGAGGTGTTGAGCACCGTCAGGCGCAGCGCCACCTGATCACCGGCGAACGCATCCACGATGTCCATGTCCGCCGCCGCCACCAGGTTGCCCACGTCCGCCACGGGCGAGTCCGCCAGCGGCGCGTTGACGGCATTGTTGCTCGTGCGCGCCCGCACGCGCGCGGCCACGGCACCCGCGGCGGTGGGCCGCAGGTTGGCCACGAAGATGCCCGCGGACCGCACCGCGACGGTCGCGTTGCCAGTGGGGCTCTTGCTCACGGTGGTGAGGGGCACGCTGCTCGTGGTGGCGGGGTTGTCCAAGAGCACCGAGGCCGAAGCCGTGCCCCGGTTCTCCACCACGACGCGCGCCACCGTCGTGCCATTGACCGCCAGCAGCCGGGGCGACAGCGTCACGTTCGCGGACAGGGTGCTGCGCGTCCACGGGGTCATGTTGCCCACGGTGATGCCGTAGTTCGTGCCATCGCACTGGTCGCGGCCGCTCGTGCCCGTCGCGAAACGCTCGGTGGTGACGTCGCTGGTGCCCGCTGGGGCCACCACGCTCAGCACGAAGCGCGCGGACTGGGTCCGCGCCAGGCCGCGTCCTTCATCGATGCAGCCCAGCGTGGACTGGAAGGTGATGCGCCGCTGGGTGGAGTCGATGTACTCGATCTTCCAGTTCGGGTTCTCCTCCGCCGGCAGGCCACCCAGGAGCTGGTAGCCGGTCGGGAGGACGAACGACACCTCCGACAGGCGCGCGTCGTTCGTGGACGTGGACGTGTTGGTCACCTCCACGACGAGCTCGGACGCTTCACCCATCACCACCCGCGCGGCCGTCTCTCCGGCGGTGGGGATGGGGCGCACGGTCCAGGTATGAGGCTCGTTCTGCGCGAAGCCCACCGCGGGCAGCAGCACGGCGACGAGCGCGAGGATGCGGACGTTCATGGCGTGCCTCACGTCACGGCTCCAGGGTGAAGGACGTGGCGGCCAGCTGCACCCCATCCAGGAAGAAGCGAACCTGCCAGGTGCCCGTCATGCGCGTCATGGACACCTGCGTGCCCGCCACCGGCAGCGAATAGCGCAGCGTGCGCGTCTCCTCCGGCAGCGCCTCCACCGTCGCGCTCCGCTTCTCGTACGGACGCCCGCCCGGCGCGATGAACTCCACGTCCACCAGGCCCTTGTTCCGCACGCCGCTCACCACGAAGTCCACGTCCACCTGCTGCACCTCGGACAGGGCCGTGGGCTCGGAGCCCACGCCCACCACCTCCGCGCTCCCGGTCGGGGGCGGCAGCGGCACCGGAGGCGGTTCTTCCGGAGGCGGCTCCTCGCCCGCGGGGGCCGGAGGCGGCGGCCGGGCCACGCTCCCGCCACCGGCCAGCACGTCGGTCGGATCCACGGGGGTGACGGAGCCACTGCCCTGCCCTGGCTTCACGGCCGCCGGCGGCAGGGGGGACACCCCTTCCGAGCACGCCGACAGCACCACCGCCCCCGCCAGCACGGCCACGAGCGCCCGCATCATGTCTCCTCCAGAGGCGCGGCACCGGCCGACGCGCGCACTTCGTCCAACAGACCCCGCCGCTGAAGCTCCCCCAGGAAGCGCAGCGTGTCGGTCAGCACCGGACCGACGTCGGTCGAAAACTCGGAAGCCACCTGCTCCGCCACCGCCCGGGCCGTGCGCTGTCCGTCGCACAGCGCCCAGATGCGCGCCGCCGTCGGGTTGAGCCCGCGCAGCGTGCGCCCCTCCGCGTCCAGCACCAGGAAGTCCGCGCCAAAGCCCTCCCCCGAGGTCCCCGCACGCCGCCGGGGAACGCTGCCTTCCTGAAAGCTCATGCGCGGCCCGTCCTTCCCAGCCACGCGGCCACCTGGCGCTTCAGCGTCGCGCGCCAGCGGCCCAGCCGCCGGGGCCCCACGTCCCAACGGTCCATCTCCAGCAGCGCGCTACCCCGGCGCACACGCCGCGCACGTCCCAGGATACGGACGAGAGGCAGCGGCGGATCTTCCATGGCGCCATTGTCCCCGCGAAGCGCGCAGAAGCTGCCGTCGCACCACCGCACCCGGTGCAACACCAGCGAGGACTCGAAGCGCGCCAGCACCACCTCACCCGGGCGCGGCGCCTCCACCAGCGGCTCCACCTCCGCCACGTCACCCGCACGCAACGACGGCCACATGCTGTCCCCGGCGACAGGGATCCAACGAGGGCCATCGATCACGGAAACGGGCTGGAGAGCGCTCGGCATCGCGGAGGGAATTCTACTCCACCCTCTCAATGTCCGCGAATCTCCGAAGACTCAATCCCCCAGCGATTCCCAGGACTTACGATGCTTAACACCTTTACTCCTGGGTTTTCAGGGAAGACGGGCCGCCCCCCTCCCCTCCGGCCTGGCGCGTCATCGCCGGAGGGGGAGTTGGATCAGGCCGCGGGGGCCGGGGCCGGGGCATCCGGCTGCGCGCGCACGGTGGCGGCGACGCTGTCGAGCGCCACGGGGATGGGCTCACCGCCCGCCATGGGCTTGAGCTTCGCCTGGCCACTGGTGCGCTCCTGCTCGCCCAGCACCAGCGTGAAGCGGGCGCCAGACTTGTCCGCGCGCTTCATCTGGCTCTTGAGGCTGCCGCCGCGCGTGTCGAAGTCCACCTTGAGGCCCTCGCGGCGCAGGCGACTGGCCAGCTTCAGGCCCTCGTCCTGCGAGCCCTCGTCGGCCACGGCGATGAACAGGTCCGGCCGCTGGGCGAACGTCTTGCCGCTCTCCTTCAAGAGCAGCACCAGCCGGTCCAGGCCCATGGCGAAGCCCACCGCGGGCACATCCGGCCCGCCCAGGCCCTTCATCATCTTGTCGTAGCGCCCGCCGCCGCCCACGGTGCTGGCGGTGCCCAGCGCGGGGTGCGAGGCGATGAACTCGAAGACCGTGCGCGTGTAGTAGTCCAGGCCGCGCACCAGCCGGTGGTTCACCACGTAGCGGATGCCCAGCGCGCCCAGCTTGCGCTGCAGGTCCGTGAAGTGCGCGCGGCACGGCTCGCAGAGGAATTCGAGCACGTTGGGCCCGGCCGCGGCCACCGCCTGGCATTTCTCGTTCTTGCAGTCCAGGACGCGCAGCGGGTTGCGCTCCAGCCGCTGCTGGCAGTCCGCGCACAGCTCTTCTTTGTGCGCGTTGAGGTACTCCACCAGCTTGGCGTGGTACGCGGGCCGGCAGTTGTCGTCGCCCAGCGAGTTGATGTTCAGGGTGACGTCCGTGAGGCCCAGGGCCTCCAGGAACTGCACCACCACGTCCATCAGCTCCGCATCCTGCGCGGGCTCCTTCGCGCCGTAGGCCTCCGCGCCAATCTGGGAGAACTGACGGTAGCGGCCCGTCTTCATCCGCTCGTAGCGGAACATGGGCCCCATGTAGAACCAGCGCGACACCGGCTCCTGGTTGTTCACCGAGTGCTCGATGTACGCGCGCGCCGCGGGCGCGGTGCCCTCCGGACGCAGGGACAGGCTGCGGCCGCCCTTGTCCTCGAAGGTGTACATCTCCTTGCCGACGATGTCCGTCTCCTCGCCCACGCTGCGCACGAAGAGGGCCGTGTCCTCCACCATCGGAGTGCGAACCTCGCCGTAGCCGAAGCGGCCGAACAGCGTGCGCGCGGTCGACTCCACGAACTGCCAGATTTCAATCTCGCCCGGCAGAAGGTCGTTCATCCCCTTCACGCCGTTGATCTTCTGGCTCACGTGATGACTCCGATACGCGTGCCCATGCGCACCACCGCTTCCGGCTGCATGCTGTCATCCCAGCGCACGCGGCCGGGCTCGAAGCAGAGGATGACGGTGGAGCCCATCTCGAAGCGGCCCAGCTCGCCGCCCTTCTCCACCGGGATGCCCGCGCCGTAGTTGTGCACCTTGCCGGGCTGGCCCACGTGCGTGGTGATGTCCTCGTAGGACGCCTTGATGCGCGACACGCAGGTGGCGCCCACCTTCACCACCGCCACCTTGCCGGCCACGGTGTCCAGGTACGTCACCAGCCGCTCGTTCACGCAGAACAGCGACTGCTTGTTCTTCACCGACGCGGGGTTCACCGGCCAGAACTCACCCGGGATGTACGCGTACCCGGTGATGGTGCCGCCCAGCGGCGAGTGGATGCGGTGGTAGTCGCGCGGAGACAGGTACACCGTCGTCCAGGCGCCGCCGTGGAAGGGCTTCGCCGCCTGCGAGTCACCCAAGAGCTCGTCCACCGTGTACTCGATGCCCTTGGCCTGCAGGCAGCGGCCGTTGTCCGAGTAGCCCACCTGGGACACCCGGCCATCCACCGGGGACACGACGACCTTCTCACCGGCGTCCACCGGGCGCAGGCCCGGCTTCAGGCCGCGGGTGAAGAACTGGGCGAAGGTCGGGTACTTCTCGAAGGCGTGCTCCGCCTCCTCCATGTCCACGTTGTACGCCTTGGCGAAGGTGCGCATGGCCCAGTGGTGCACCGGCGCGGGCGCGGGCAGGCGCGTGGCCAGCCCCACCGCGGAGGACACCGCCGACTTGGGGAGCACGCGCATCAACTTCATGAAGGTCTGTTCGTTCATCGAAGGTCGTCAGCTCTTGAAAGAGAGAGGTTCAACGCCCGCCACTGTCCGCGGGCACCGTGCCGCCGTCCTCATAACGGCGCACGGTCCGCATGGCGCTCTTGGGTAACAGCGCCAACACACGGCCGTCTTCAATCACCAGCACCGAGTCCCGGTGGGTGGGGTACCCCAGCTGGCAGGACGCCCGGTCGCTCAGCTGCCAGGTGTCCCGCATCCCCCGCTCCTCCACCGTGACGGGCGTGCCGCGGATGAAGCAGCCCTCGAAGCCCGCCACCAGCTGGGAGGCCGGGGTGCCCATCTGGGGCCCGGCAATCACCCCGGCGTCCCCCGGCCCGGCATCCACGGGCTCCTCCGCCACGGGCTCGGCCGGGCTCGGGAAGTTCGTTGAAGAAGGGTCCAGGGTGGGCAGCTTGCCGGCGCTGGCCACCGCGCTGCGCTGCTCCTCCTGGGCCGCCTGCATGCGCGTGCGGCCCGCCTGGATGCGCTGGAGCAAGTCCTGGGACGCGACGGAGTCCACGCTGTCCGCGGGCACGCGCTGCAGCTGCGCCTCGATCTCCCCGATGGAGGGATCCAGGTACGCGTCGTCCAGCTTCTGGGCGTAGAGCGCCGTCCACCGGCGGCTGGCCTGCTCGAACTCGGGCGAGGGCGGCGCGGGCGAGCGACTGCACCCGGCGACGAACAGGAAGGCTGCGAGGCCAAGGCCCATGATGGGCCGCTTCGGACGGAGGACCTGGGGGCGCACAGCCCCGGTTTATGCCACCTTCCGTCCGGCCGCGCCCCTTTTCCGCACGGGGTGCGGCAGGCTCGGCCTACACGCCCAGGAACAGCCGCTTGCCGAAGTTGAGCGCCAGGTCCGCGTCGAAGATCTTCTGCGCGGAGGTCTCGATGTCGTACTCCACGCGCAGGTACTCCACCGTGCGCGCGTCCGTGTCGCAGATGACGAAGCAGGCCCGGTTGTCGTAGTCGCGCGGCTGGCCCACGCTCCCCACGGACACGATGTACTTGTAGCCCTTGCGCAGCACGAACTTCTGCGCCACCACGTCGTTCACCTCGCCGTTGCCAATGGCGAACGCGCGGCACAGGTGGCTGTGGCCGATGAAAGTCACTTCCGGCAGCTCCGCCACGTACGGCGTCAGCTCCCGCGCCTGCTCCAGCGCGAAGATGTACTCGTACGCCTTCGGGTCGATGGGCGACCCGTGGCAGAAGCCCACCTCACCGATGCGGTACGTGTACGGGAGGCTTCTCAGCCAGGCCAGGTTCTCGTCGGAGATGACGTTGGCGCTCCAGTCGAGCGCGTGCCGGGCGGCGTCGTAGTAGTACGAGTAGTCCATCCGCCCCGCCACCGCGGCGTCGTGGTTGCCCAGGAGCGTGATCTCCGCCACCGAGCGCACCAGGTCGCAGCACGGGTTGGGGGACGCCCCATAACCGACGATGTCCCCCAGCGACACGAAGCGGTCCACCTTCTGGTGCTCCGCCACCCTCAGCACCTCCGTGAGGGCCTCGATGTTGGAGTGGATGTCGGAGATGACGGCGATGCGCATGGGAACCCTAGGGGTGGGTTTGCTGCTGGGAGATGATGCGCCGCAGACTCGTCAGCGCGTCCGCGTCCAACGCTTCGAATCTCAGGCCCATGCCCGGGGGGCGGCCGGCGGGTTGCTCTTCCTGCCGCAACCAGACGACCGTGGCCTGCGCCTGCAACTGCGTGTCCGTCGCCTGCTGGGTGAGCCGTACCTGCGTCCGCGTCCCCGCCGCCAGCGGGGTGCTCGTCCTCAAGAAGAGGCCGCCCTCGCTCAGGTTGGCGATGCGTGCATACAGGGTCACGTTCTCACCCTCGCACCAGCAGCGCAGGTGGGTGCCGACCCGCGCGTACTTTCGATTTTCGCTCAACCGGGGGACCTCCCGACGTGGAACCTTCCCGTCCACGTCGGCGCTGAAAAAGGACGTCCGCACCGGATTTATTCATCCACTGCGTCCGCACGAGCCTAGGGAGGGTGGGTGCGGCCCGTCAAGTTCCACACCGGGCCATCCGTCCCCTCGCCAGCGCTCCCCTACCCGCCCAGCGGGCCCAGGTCGTCGAAGTGGGTGAGCTTCTTGAACTCGGCGAAGCGGGCGTGGATCTCCGGGCGCTGCACCTCGCGCAGGCGCTCCAGGCTGAACTTCTCCACCGTGAAGGAGGCCATCACGCTGCCCATGACCATGGCCTTGCGCAGCACCTGCTGATCCACCTTGCCGGCGCCGGCGCCAGCCAGGGTGCCCATGAAGCCGCCGGCGAAGGTGTCACCCGCGCCGGTGGGGTCGAACACCTCCGACAGGGGGAAGGCCGGGCAGGCGAAGATGTGGTCCTGGTCGAAGAGGAGCGCGCCGTGCTCGCCGCGCTTGATGACCACGCGGGACGGGCCCATGGACAGGATGGCGCGGGCGGCCTTCACCACGTTGTGCTCGCCGGACAGCTGGCGTGCCTCCGCGTCGTTGATGAAGAGCAGGTTCACGCGCTGGAGCGTCTTGAGCAGCGCGGGGCGGCTGCCCTGGATCCAGAAGTTCATCGTGTCCGCGGCCACCAGCTTGGGCGCCTTCACCTGATCCAGCACGCGCGACTGGAGCTCCGGGTGGATATTGCCCAGGAAGACGTAGGGCGTCTCGCGGTAGGCGGCCGGCAGGTTCGGCGAGAAGGACTCGAAGACGTTGAGCTGGGTGTCCAGCGTCTGCGCCTCGTTGAGCTCCCAGCCGTACTTGCCCTTCCAGCGGAACGTGCGGCCGGACTCACGGGTGAGCCCCTCCAGGTCGATTCCGCGCCCGCGCAGGAACTGGAGGTGCGACTCCGGGAAGTCCTCGCCAATCACCGCCACCAGCTGCACGGGGCCGAAGAAGGACGCGGACGTGGAGAAGTAGGTGGCCGAGCCACCGAGCACGTCCTCCTTCTTGCCGAAGGGCGTTTCCAGCGAGTCCAGCGCGATTGAACCGACGACGAGCAGAGACATGGAGGCTTCTTCCTGGGGGTGACCCGGCGCGGGTATGGCATCGCGTCAGGGCACGGCGCATTCCAGGGGAAACCCCGTGCCCGTGCCGGGTACGACACCTTCCCGGCAACGTCAAGGGGACAACGGTCTAGAAGGTCGGGATGCCCGTGGTGGTGATGAGCGCCTTCAGGTCGTCGTCGGTGAAGAAGAAGCCCGCGCCGAAGAAGAAGTCGCGGCCGGCGATGAGGCGCCGGGTGGCCGCGTCACGCTGCCTGGCGTTGAGGATGTCGTCCATGCCCGCCATGACGTACAGGTGGTCGAACGCCTGGGCCTTCAGCATGGCACGCAGGCGTGGGTAGCGCAGCTCGTCCGCGGTGAAGTTGAACGCGTCCATCTTCAAGGTCAGCACGTCGTCGAAGAGGTGCAGGTCCGCGCCCACGCCGCCCGTGGACTCAATGAGGCCCACGCGCAGGGTGGTGAAGTAGTAGCGCTTGGCGAACTGGAGGCTGACCTTGAAGGACTCCTTGGTCACCTTCTGCGTCTGGATGACCGGGTCCCCTTCCGACGGCGGGTTCGTCTGCACCACCTGCGTGCTGACGGAGCCGCGCGGGTCGTCGATGATCTCCAGCAGGTAGTACTTGTCCGGCTTGGGGATGAGCTTCAGCGTCAGGCCGTTCTTCGACGCGCCCTGGGACACCAGGTAGCTGCTGAACAGGCCCACCTCCGTCTGCAGGGTGCTGAGGCGGGTGGCGAACTCGCTGACGTCGGTGACGGCCTCGCTGAGGCGCTGGCCCAGTTGCTCGTCGGTCAGCAGCGCGCCCGCGGCGCCCTCGCCGTCCTTCACCTTGCGGGTGATGTCCTCCAGGTTGGCCAGGGTGTTGTCCAGCCGGCCCAGCGTCTGCTTGAGGCTGGAGACGCTATCCTTGAACTCCCCTTCCCCGCTGCCCACGATGTTCTTGACGGTGCCCAGCACCTCGCGGACGTCCTGGGTGATGCGCTCCACGTTGGTGACGATGCGCGTCACCTCCGCGCCGTTGCCCTGGGTGATGGCGCGCACGTCGGAGGACACGCCCTCCACGTTGGCCATGATGGTGTCCAGGCGGTCCGTGTTGCGGCGCACCGTCGCGTCCACCGAGTCCGACAGGCGGACCAGGTTCTCGACGATGCGCTCCAGGGAGCCGGCGCCCTTCTCGCCGCCCAGCACCTCGCGCAGCGCGCCCGTCACCTGCTGGATGTCGGAGGTGATCTGCGACAGGGACTCGAAGACGGCCTCTACACCCTGGGTGTCGATGACGCGGCGGATCTGCCCGCCGTTCTCCAGCTCCGGCGCCTGCTCCGTGCCCGGGTTCAGGTCCAGCAGGTAGTCACCCAGCAGCGACTCCGAGCGCTTGGTGACCGCGGCGTCCTGGCGGATGTCCACGCCCTTGCGGATCTTCAGCCAGACCTTCGCGCGGGTGCCTTCCAGGCTGATGTCGCTGATCTCTCCCACGGGGATGCCGGCGATCTGCACGCGGCCGCGGACCGCCAGGCCGGACGCATCCCGGAAGTAGGCCCACACCTGGGTGGAGTCTCTGTCGCTCAGTCCGCCCTTCGTGGCGAACAACACGAACGTGATGAGGAACCCACCGGCGGCGAGGACCAGCAGGCCAACACGGAAGGGCGTGACGAGCTTCTTCACCTGATGTGACTCCGAGCGCTACCACCGGCCGCGCGCGACTCTAACGATTTGCATGCCGGGTGCCAGCTTTTCATGAAGGGCTGGAATCCTTGGGGGACCGCTTTCCCTACCCGAATATCCTAGTTCTTGCCGAACCACGTCTGGAGGAAGACCTGGACGGCCGGGTGCTGGGACTGCCGCAGCTTCTCCGGCGAGCCGTGCTCCACGATGACGCCCTTGGACAGGAAGGCGATCTGGTTGGCCACGTTGAAGGCGGACGCGATGTCGTGGCTGATGACCACGCTGGTGACGCCCAGCTCCTTCTGCGCGGTGAGGATCATGTCGTCCACGGAGTCCGTGGTGATGGGATCCAGGCCGGTGGTGGGCTCGTCGTAGAGGACGACCTTGGGGTCCAGCACCACGGCGCGCGCCAGGCCCACGCGCTTGCGCATGCCTCCGGACAGGTCCGCGGGGAAGCGGTCCTCCACCTCGCGCTTGAGGCCCATGAGCTCCAAGCGCTTCCTCACCTGGACGCGGATTTCGTCCTCGGACAGCTTGGTGTGCTGGCGCAGCGGAAAGGCGACGTTCTCGAACACCGTCATGGAGTCGAAGAGCGCGGCGGCCTGGAACACCATGCCGAAGCTGCGGCGCACCTGCTGCAGCCCCTCCACGCTCATGGGGACGATGTCCTGCCCGTCGATGATGACCTTGCCGCTGTCCGGCTTGAGCAGGCCGATCATGTGCTTCATCAACACCGTCTTGCCGGAGCCGGAGCCACCCAGGATGACGCAGGTGCTGCCCGCGGGCACGGTGAGGTTGATGCCGGTGAGGACCTTGTTCCCCGCGAACGTCTTGTGCAGGTCCACGATGTCGATCATGGCCCTCTCGGCTCCGGAAGCGGAGCCGGGCGGTGTCGGAGTCTGGGGGCCCATCAGTGCATCAACATGCCGACGATGAAGTCGAGGATGAAGATGGCCAGCGCGCTCGACACCATGGCCTCCGTGGTGGCCTGGCCCACGCCCTTGGCGCCGCCGGACGCGTTGAAGCCCTTGTAACAACAGATGAGGGCCACGGAGAGGCCAAAGATGGCGCCCTTGAGCAGGCCCTCGTAGATGTCCGCTGGCGCCATCCACTGCTGGGTGCGTGACAGGAACGTGCCGGGGGAGATGCCCAGGCCGAAGACCGCGACCACATAGGCGCCGGTCATGCCCGTGGTGTTGAAGAGCATGGTGAGCGCGGGGACCATGAACAGGCCCGCGAGCACCCGGGGCACCAACAGGTACTGCACCGGGTTGACGGCCATGGTCTCCAGCGCGTCCACCTGCTCGGTGACCCGCATGGTGCCCAGCTCCGTGCACATGGCGGAGCCGGCGCGCATGGTGACCATCAGCGCGGCGAACACGGAGGCCAATTCACGCGTGAGCGTCAGCGCGACGGTGGGGCCCACCAGGCTCTCCGCGTCGAACAGGGCGAAGGCCGTGGACGTCTGGAGGGCGAACACCATGCCGGTGAAGGTGCCGGTGAGCCCCACGATGAAGATGGAGCCCACGCCCACGAAGTCCAGCTGGGTGAAGAGGTTGTTCAGCCGGAACGGGCGGCGCACGCTCCAGCGGAAGACGTCCAGGCCCAGGGCCACCACGCCGCCAATGCTGCTGATGACGTCGATGATGCCCTTGCCGAGGCCCTCCACCGACTGGATGAAGGCGCCGGTGAACCGGTTGGGTTTGCTGGGGGTCTCGGTGGTCATGCGTTCAGGCGGGCGACTCTACGTGCTCCGGACGGCGGCACAAGGGAACTGAGCGCGGGCCCATCCCACCCCCACCTCCATCGGCTGGTTGCCCGGGGGGCTCCCACGCGGCGCGCGGGTGGGATGCGATGGGGCTTCCTCCGCCTGGGGTCGGCCGTTATGTTGCGCGGCCCTCTTTACTTCCACGCCCGGCGCGCCCCTTCAGGGAGTTGCCGGGCCAGAGCGACACGACAGCATGGCTACTCAGAAGGTCGGCGGCGAGGTGGATGCCCAGTGCACCCGCTGCAAGATGAACCTGGCGCACACCATCCTCGCGATGGTCGGTCCGAAGATCGTGCGCGTCCGCTGCAACACGTGCGGCGGGGACCACGCGTTCCGCGGCGCGGCGGGCGTCACGGACCGTCCCACCAAGGCGGCCGCCACCCGCGCCCCGCGCGCCGCGTCTTCCGGCGGCACGACGCGCGCGGAGAAGGTGGTCATCTCCTTCGACGAGCAGTTGGCGGGCAAGGACCTCGCGAGCGCGCCCAAGTACAGCCCGAAGGACACCTACAAGGTCGACCAGGTGCTCCACCACCCGACGTTCGGCGTGGGACTGGTGACGGCGGTGCGCGGCGACAAGGTGGACCTCACCTTCCGCACGGACACCAAGACGCTGGTGCACGGCCGGGGCGGCGCTCCGACGGACAGGCCCGTCTTCAGTCCGCCGACGAACAAGCACACCGGACCCGCGGACAAGCCCCAGGCCGAGCTGCCTCCGGAGGAGGAGGCCGCTGCTGAGACTTCCCTGCCTTCCGGGGATTGACCCGGAGGCCGGAGCGGCGGTCAACTGGGACGCTGGGTTTCCCGTATGCGTCCGCCGCTCCATCTCGCTGCCTGCCTGCTGATGCTGGGTGCCGCCGTCGCACGGGCGGAACCGCCGGAGGTGGAGGCGACGCCCGGGCGCCTGGTGCTCGGGGAGGACGTGGCCGTGGAGGTGCGGGTGCGGGTGCCGAAGGGCGCCGGCCCCGTGCGCGCGGCGGCCTCTTCCGGCACCTGGGAGCAAACGCGGGTGGAGGGTGGCGCCGAGCGCGTCTTCCACTGGACGCCTCCGCCGGTGCGCTACCCGCTGTGGGCGGTGCTCGCGTTCTGGGTGGAGGACGGCCGCGCGCCGGAGGTCACCACCGTGCGGCTGCCCCTCTTGGGGCGCACCACGCTGGACGTGTCCACGGCGCCGGGCGCGGAGGTGGTGGTCGCGGTGGGCGACGCGCGCTTCGGTCCGGTGAAGGCTGACGGGAACGGCCATGCACAGGTGCCCGTGGAGGTTCCGCCGGATGCGACGGAGGCTCGCGTGCTCGCGACCCGGGGCACGCTCACCACGGATCGCCGCGCGCCGCTGGAGGTGCCCGCCGCGCGTCCGCTCGTCGCCGCGCTCACGCCGGATCCGCTGCCCGCGGAGGGCGGTGGCTGGCTGATCATCGCGGGTGATCAGGAGCGGATCTCCGCCTCGGAGCTGACCGTGGAAGCGGAGGGCGCCACCGTGAAGCCGGTGGATCCGGAACCCGCTCGCTACACGGTGCAGCCGCGCGCGGCCACGACGGACGTATCCGTCACCGTGCGCTGGCGTGATGCGCCCGCCGAGGACGCGGTGCGGCTCCAGGGCGCGGTGAAGCCCGCTGAGGGGGTGCTCATCGACAGCTCCAACGTCTTCCCGGCGCACGGGGTCGCGGTCCCGGTGCCACGGACGTCGCTGTTCCTCCTGGGCGGCGCCGCGTTCGCGAGAGGCGCCAATGGTGGGCCGCTGCTGGGACTGGGTGTCTCCGTGCCGCTGCCGGTGTGGCACTGGCGCGTGGCGGCGGAGGCGGAGGTGGGCCTGCGTCACGCGAGCCTGGATGGACAGCAGGGTGGCACGGAGGTGCACTCGCGCCTGTGGGGGATTCCCCTGCTTTTGTCCGCGCGGATCACCCTTTTCCAGCGGGGTTCCCTTCAGCTGGACGGCCGTGCAGGCGGCGGAGTGCTGGCATTGAGCCATCACCTGTCGACGCAAGGCATTGAGACCGGGGGCATCTTTCCTGACGCCGTGGATGAGCGCAGAGTGCGCGCCATGGGATTCCTGGCCGCGCAGGGCGCCTATCGGTTGGGCCGTTGGAGCATCCTCACGGAGGTGCGCGCGGCCCTGGCGCCGGTGGAGACACCGTCGCTGCGCGCCGAGCTGGGCGGCGTGTCCGTGTCCGCGGGGCTGAGGTTCGTTCCGTGATGCGAGCAAGCCTGGCCGCGGTGGGGATGGCGGCGCTGGCGTGGGCCTGCACGGGCGACCCGGAGGCGTTGCCTCCGCCCACCATCGTCGGCGTGGAGCCCTCGACGCTGCCGGTGAATACGAAGGACGAAGACCTCACCGTGCGGTTCGACGCGCGCTACAGCGTGGCCGTGGACTACGGCGAGGAGAAGGTGGATGCGCGCATGGGCTCCGGCCGCATCTGGGTGGACGAGAAGGAAGCAGCGGTGTCGCGCTTCGACCCGGCGGGCGTCGCCATCGTGACGGTGCCCCGGGGTCTGGGCGCGGGCGCGCACGCGGTGCGGCTGCAGCTGGATGACGGGCGCGAGGCGGTGGCCAAAGGCGCCCTCACCCTGCGTCCTCCGGGACAGGAAATCATCGACCCGCCCCTCCCCGAGGACGGGGGCATCCTCATCCTCACCGACGCGGGGCCCATCTACAGCGACTTCGACGGCGGGGTCGACACCACGGATGGCGGCCAGCGGGTGGACGCAGGCCCCGGGCCGGATGTGCCGATGCGCGAGGGCGACATCACGGGCTTCAGCTTCGACGAAATCGAAGGCACGCGTGTGAGCCGGACGGCCTTCGCCATCACGGTGCGCGCCCAGGGGCCGAGGGCCGGGCACTTCCAGGGCTCGGTGGAGCTGACCGCGTCGCGCGGCACGGTGTCACCCTCCAAGATCGGCCCCTGCGACGTCGGCGTGTGCAACGCGAACGTCGTCCTGGACGCGCCCGCGGGCAACGTGCGCCTCACCGCGATGGACAGCTTCGGCGCGACCGGCGAGTCCAACACGTTCCGCCTGGAGCCGTACAAGTAGCGCCGAGCCTCACCCCGCCGCGCGCAGCAGCTCCAACGTGCGCTGCATGTCCGCGGGCAGCGGCGCATCCACTCCGCGCGCTGGCAACCCGGGCAGCGCGGGCCACTCCACGCGAGCGGCATGCAGCGGCGTCCGGGTCAGCACCTCCTGACTCCCCTGCCCTCCCAGGTCGCCTTCCGTGAGCGGAGCCTCGCGGCCGTACTGGTGGTCCACGAGCAGCGGATGCCCCAGGGACAGCAGGTGCACGCGGATCTGATGCGTGCGGCCCGTCAGCGGCTCCGCCTCCACCAGCGAAGCGCTCGCGAAGGTCTCCACCGGACGCACCCGCGTGCGTGACGGCTTCGCGTCCGGCTCCTCCGGCTTCGCCACGCGCATGCGCCCCTTGCGGCCGGCCACCAGCGGCGCGTCCACCATCTGGGGCGCCTCCAGCCGGCCCTCCACCAGGGCGCGGTAGCGCTTGCGCACCTTGCCTGTCTCGAAGGCCTGGGACAGCGCGCGGTGCACGTCCGCGTCCAGCGCGAACACCAGCGCGCCGGACGTGTCGCGATCCAACCGGTGCACCACGTAGACCTTGCGGCCCAGGTGTGCTTCCAGCGTGTCGCGCAGGGACGTGCCGCCCTCGCGGCCGGGGATGACGAGCGCCCCGGCCGGCTTGTCCACCACCATCACGCCCGCGCCCTCGAAGAGGACGCGGGGAACGTCACCGCTCATTCGTAGTCCGACGCCGGCACGACGGTGATGGGGCCCAGCCCTTCCAGCAGCGGCTTCACCTCCGACGCCTTGCCCAGCACCACGATGACGGGGCGGTCCGCGAACGCGTACTTCTTCGACGCCGCGGCCACGTCCTTGGGCGTCACCGCGCGCAGCCGGTCGCGGAACTTCTCCACCCAGTCATCGCCCAGGCCGTGCATGCGCATGTCCGCGATGACGGAGGCCACGGACTCGTTGGTCTCCGTGCGCAGCGGATACAGGCCGGACAGGTAGCTCTGCGCGTCCTTCAGTTCGCGGGGCTTGAGGCCGCCGTCGCGCACGCCGTGGATCTCCTTCAGCGCCACGTCGATGATCACCCGCGTGGACGCCGTCTTGGTGAACGTGGACAGCGCGAAGATGCCGGCCGCGCTCATCGTGTCGAAGTAGGAGCTGACGCCGTAGGTGAGGCCCCGGTTGACGCGGATCTCGTTCATCAGCCGCGACGTGAAGCCGCCGCCCAGCGCGATGTTCATCGCCGTGGCCGGGAAGTAGTCCTCGTGGCCCAGCCAGAAGCCGGGGCCGCCCAGGCGCACCTGGGACTGCGTCTGGTCCGGCTTGTCCACCAGCAGCACCGTCCCGGCCTTCGCCAGCGGCTCCTGCTTGCGGGGCAGCATCGGATCCGCGTCGGGGCCGCCCGTCCAGCCGGCGAAGGCGCGCTCGGCCTCCGCGGCCACGGTCGCCGGGTCGATGGCGCCCACCACCGTGAGCAGGGAGATCCTGGGCCCCATGCACTCGGCGTGGAAGCGGACCACGTCGTCGCGGGTGAAGGTGGACACGGTGCGCTTGTTGCCGCCCAGGTCGCGCCCGTACGGGTGGTCACCCCAGATGGCGCGCGTGAAGGCGCGGTCCGCGATGGAGGACGGATCATCCAGGTCGTTGGCGAACTGCGCCAGCGCGCGCTCCCGGGCGTCCACGACCTCCTTCTCCGGGAACGTGGGCTCGCGCACCACCTGCCCCAGCACGTCGAGCATCGCGGAGAAGTGCTCGGCCGGCGTGGTGAGGTAGACGGACAGCACGTCCTCGTTGACGCCCGCGTAGAGGCTGGCGCCCACGAACTCGATGGCCTCGCTGATGCCATCCGCGTCCAGGCTCTTCGTGCCACGGCGCAGCAGGCGCGCGGTGAAGTCCGCCAGGCCGTCCTTGCCCTGCGGATCCCACACGCCGCCCGCGCGCATCACCAGCCGCACGGAGACCAGCGGCAGCGGCCCGCGCTCGGCGGCTATGACCTTCAGGCCCGTGGACGTGGTGCTCTCATGCAGCGCGGGCAGCTTCAGCTCGCCGGTGGCGGCGGACTTCGGCTCCTGCGCGGCCTTCACCAGCTTCTTGGCTCGGGCCGGGACGGCCTTCTTCACCTGCGCGACCTTCTTGCGCGCGGCGGTGGCCTGCTTGCGCACGGCCTTGGCGGCCTTGCGGACGGTGTTCTTCACTTTGGCGATCTTTCGGGAGGCCATGGGGTTCAAGCCTCCGCCGCTTCGTCACCGGACTCTTCAGCGCCGGCTTCGGGATGGAGGGTGACCACCGAGCGGCGCTCGGGGGCGAAGTACTTCGCGGCCACGGTCTTCACCTGCTCCGCGGTGACGGACGCGTAGAAGGTCGGCAGGGACAGGCCCTCGCGCCAGTCGCCCAGCAGGGCCTCGTAGTGGCCCAGGGCATGCCCACGGCCGCTGTTGGTGGACAGCTCCCGCAGGTGGTCCGCGCGCAGGTTGTTCTTCGCCTTCTGCAGCTCCTTCTCGGTGACGCCCTGGCGCGCCAGCTTCTCCAGCTCCGCGTACAGCAGGGCCTCCACCTTCGCCGCGTCCGAGTCCGGCTTGAGCTCCAGGTAGAACAGGATGGTCCCCGGGTCGATGCGCCAGCTCCAGTCGAGCATCACCGACACGGCGGCCTTCTGATCGTACACGAGGGACTTCACCAGCCGGCTGCCCTCGCCCTTGGTGAGGATGTACTGGACCACGTCCAGCACCAGCGTGTCCTCGTTGCTGGCGGCGGGCCCGCGGAAGCCGATCATCACGGACGGCGACTGCGCGGGGTGGCGCACCACTGCGCGGCGCTCGCCCTTCTGCTCCGGCTCCGCGTTGAGCACCGGCGCGGGCGAGGGGCCGCGCGGGATGTTGCCGTAGTAGCGCTTCACCAGCGCGAGCGTCTTCTTCGGGTCGATGTCCCCGACGATGTAGAGCACCGCGTTGTTGGGCGCGTAGTACGTGCGGAAGTACTGCTGGCAGTCGTCGCGGGTGATGTTCTCGATGTCCGCCATCCACCCGATGACGGGCCAGCGGTACGCGTGCGCCTTGTAGACGAGCGTGCCCAGCTCCTCGTCCATCATGCCGGGGATTTCGTTGTCCACGCGGACGCGGCGCTCCTCCATCACGACCTGGCGCTCGCTGGCCAGAGTCTGGTCGGAGATGCGCAGCGAGCGCATCCGGTCCGACTCCAGGTCGAGCACCGTCTCCAGCGCGTCGGCGCTGAAGTCGTCGTAGTACACGGTCATGTCATTGGACGTGTACGCGTTGGAGCGGCCGCCGTTGGACTCCAGCGTCTTGTCGAACATCTTGGGGCCGTACTTCTTCGCCCCGTTGAACATCATGTGTTCGAACAGGTGGCTGATGCCGGTGATGCCGGGCCGCTCGTTGCGGCTGCCTACCTGGAAGAAGGTGTAGAGGCTGACCACCGGGGCCTGATGGTTCGCCAGCAGGCGGACCTTGAGACCGTTGGGCAGGGTTGCCTCGTGAACGTCGAAGAGCGCGGCGAGCGTGGGGTCCACCGCGCGCACGGCGGTGGACCGCGGGGATGCCTTGGACATAGGTGCCACACCGTAACCACGGCGCGGCTAGAGATCCACGACACCTTCACGCAGGGCCATCACCACCGCGTCCACGTGGGAGTTGACGCCCATCTTCCGGTAGATATGCGACAGGTGCGTGCGCACCGTGCGCCGCTCCAGCGTCATCACCCGCCCCACCTCCGCGTTGGACAGGCCCTTGGCCACGTAGCGAAGGACGTCCAGCTCCATGGCCGTCAGTCCCCAGGGCAGCTCGGCGGGCTTCTGGACGGGCTTGGACTGGACGGATTGGAAGTAGTTCCAGAAGCGCCGGGCGATGATGGGCTCCAGCACGGTGCCCCCGTCCATGACCTCCTGGATGCCGGAGCGGATCTTCTCCGGCCCCACCCGCTTCACCAGGTAGCCGGACGCGCCGGCCTGGATGGCCTCGTAGACCTTCTGCTCGTCCTCGAAGGACGTGAGGATGAGGATCTCCACCTCTGGCGCGCGGCGCTTGACCTTCTGGGTCACCTGGATGCCGTTGAGGCTCGGGAGCTCCAGGTCCAGCAGGACGAGCTGCGGGCGCTCGCGGACGATGTCGTCCACCGCCTGCTCGCCGTCCTGGGAGGTGCCCACGACCTCCAGCTCCGGAAAGGTGCCCAGCACCTTGACCAGGTTGCGAAGGAGCTGGGGCTGGTCCTCGACGACGAAGATGCGCGTGCGCTCCACGAAACTCACCGCCTGGTGGGGGGAGGCTGGAACTGTTCGTCCAGCTTCTGATGCTGGCCCCGCGAGAAGCGGAGCTGGAAATCCTTCTGCTCTCCGGTGGAGATGGCCACCACGCGGATGTCGCGAGTGCCCATGCGGACCGGGTAGTTCACGAGCGGCGTCGCGCGACGCACCTTCGCCCCGTCGATGAAGACATTCGCCGGCAGGTTCGTGCGCAGCGTGAGGAACGCACGCTGGTTCTTGGGAGGAACGCCGGGCTCGGCGGTCTCCTCCTCCGCGTCCTCGTCCTCGATGTCCCGCGCACCCGGGTTGGGTGGCGGCGCGGGCGGTGGAGGCGTGATGGGCTTCAGCGCGGACGGGTTCGCGGGGGTGCCGTTCGCCGAGGGCGCGTTCGGGTCGTAGCGGGGCAGCTCCGGTTCCCGCACCGGCTCCAGGCCCAGCCGCCACGCGGCGACGGCGAACATGAACAGGCCCACCAGGGCGATGCCGCCAGCGATGAAGAGCAGCCGCTTGCGGCGGGTGCCGGCGTCCACCGCGTCCATGCGCGGCGTCTCCACCGTGTCGAAGCGCTGGTGCACCGGCAGGTGCCGGTCCGACGGCGCGGGCTCCGCCATGTCGCTTCGCACGCGGCCTTCCGCCTTCGGAGGGGCCATGCGGCGCTCCGAGCGGGGCTCGGGGGGAAGGGCCTCGGTGGGTTCGGCGCGGCCCCGGCGCTCCTGGCGGGGCACCCCCGCGTCGGCGGCAACGGGGGCCGGCGAAGGCGCTCCACCGACAGAAGGAAGGACCGCTGTCTCCTGGCCGGGAGCCCTGCCTCCGGCTCCCTTCGCGGGGCGCAGGGCCGGGCGCTTCGTCGGTTCTTCTTCCGCGCCCACGGGCTGGCCGGGACGCATGGCGGCGCGGCGGCCGGTGGGCACGGGCGGTTCGTCGTCCCCGAGGGCCGGGCCGGGGCGCATGGCGGCGCGGCGGCCGGTGGGCACGGGCGGTTCGTCGTCCCCGAGGGCCGGGCCGGAGAAGTCCTCGATGACCTTCACACGAGGATTGCGTCCCGCGCGCGCTGACGCCGGACTGTCCGGGCGGCGGGACTTCTGCGCGAGGACTCCGGGCGGCGCGTCCCAGCCCTGCTCCAGCGGCCCCGCGTGCGAAGGGTCGGTGCTCCGCGCTTCGCTCGCCGGCCAGGGCTCGTCGTCATCAGGCGCGCCGGACGCGTAGTCCTCGGGGCGGAACTCCTCGAAGCCGGGCGCGGCCTCCTGCGTCTCGGCGGACGCCTCCTGTTCCGAAGGCGCGCGGCTGTACGGCGCGCGCTGGACGATGGAGGACTCGTGCTCCTCCGCGTGCAGGTCGTCCATCTCCGCGCCGGAGACGGGCTCCAGTTGGAAGGGCTCCACGAACGGCACGGGCCCGGGGGCGGCGAGGCTCACCTCGTTGGGGAACAGCTCCGACACGAAGCGCGACACCTCCTCCGCGCCGGGCAGGCCGCCACCCGCGGAGAGGAAGTTGCGCAGGGCCTGGGCGAACTCTCCGCACGAGCGGAAGCGCCGCTGGGGCGCCGGATCCAACGCGCGCATGATCGCCGGATCCAGCCGCGAGTTGATCCGCCGGTCCAACCGGCTGGGCGGAGGCAGCGTCTCGCGGCGGGTGCTCACGCCGCTGCCGGGCACCACGGCCTCGCGCAGCGTGAGCAGCTCGTACGCGATGGCGCCCAGCGAATACACGTCGGACGCCTCCGTGGGCGTCTCGCCGCGGGTGACCTCCGGTGCCCGGTACGCGCTGCGGCCCCGGTGCGCGAACGTGCGCTTGAGCTGGGGCACGGACAGGAGCGCCTGGAGCGCGCCGAAGTCGCAGATGGCCGGGAAGCCGTCGCGGGACAGGAGCACGTTGCCAGGGGTGATGGCCCCATGGACGACACCCGCGTCGTGCGCGAGCTGCACGGTCTCCAACAGCTGGATGACGATGGACAGCGCCACCGTGGGCGGCAGCAGCACCTCCTTCGTGTTGAGGCGCTGGAGCGCGACGCCCAGCGTGAAGCCGTCCACGTCCTCGCGCACCACGGCGAGCCGCTGGCGCACGAAGCCCACGTCCACGACGTGGAGGAGGCCCGGGTGGCGCACGGGCTGGAGCATCCGCACCGTCTCCGCCAGCGCGCGGGCGTAGGCGGGGTCGGAGGTGCGCGGCAGGAAGAGCTTCACCGCGACGGGGATGGAGGGCAGCAGCACGGACTCGTACAGCTCCGCGAGGTCCCCTGCCTCCGTACGGCCGGTGAGCCGGTACGTCCCGCTCATCGTTGCTTCCGGGGCGCCTTGGGCGTGCTGGCGCGGCGGCGGGTCACTGCGGCGAACATGAAGCCACACCACACGCACGACTCACCGCGCCGTCCACGGGGCAGCTCCAGGGTGCAGCCCGGGCAGCGAGGCCGGGGCCTGGCGGTGCGAACGGTGGCGGCGGAGGCGCTGGCGCGGGTGCGGACGAGGGGCGGCTTGCGGGCCTCCAGGGCGAGCCGGGCCTCCAGACGGCGCACCCGGTCCTCCAGCGCGGTGATTCGAGCGGCCAGGCGCGCGTGGAGGTCCTCGGCCGAGGCCGGGGATGGACGTGGGGTGCGCATCGTTGGACAGAGCGTGCCAGCCCCGTGCAAAGCCCGCAAGGACGCGGGCGAAGGGCACGCGGCGCGTGTTATGTCTTGAGGTCCCGTGTCGCCCATACTCTCCCCTGCCAGGCCCATCCCGGGCGGACCCTCCGTGGATCCGCTGCACGGGAGCTTCCGTTCCTCCATCCGCCGCGAGCACGCCGCCGACGCGGCCCGCCGTGCGAGGGACTTGCTCACTGACGACGTGCTTGGCCGGCTGCTCACCACGCCGCGTGAGGCGGCGGACCAGGTGCCGCATTCGCGGGACGTGTTCGTCAACCGCAACCTGCGCATGGACCACATCGAACTCATCGGGTTCGACATGGACTACACGCTGGCCATCTACCACATGCGCCGGCTGGAGCAGCTGTCGTTCGACATGACGCTCGCGAAGCTGATCAGCGAGTACGGCTACCCGCCGTTCGTGGGCGGACTGCTCTACGACCACCACTTCGTGATGCGCGGGCTGGCGGTGGACCGCGTGAATGGCAACGTCCTGAAGATGGACCGCTTCGGCCATGTGGGGCGCGCGTACCACGGCCTCAGGCCGCTGAAGCGCGACGCGTGGAAGGAGCTGTACCGCAACAAGCGCGTGCGGCTGCGCAACCCGCAGTTCGCGTGGAACGACACGCTCTTCGCGTTGCCGGAGACGTGCCTGTATTCGGGCATCATCGAGCTGATGGAGTCGCTGGGGCACACCGTGAACTACGGCAAGCTCTACGATGACATCCGGGAAGCCATCGACACGGTGCACCGGGACAACTCGCTCAAGCGGGAGATCCGCAAGGACCTGGCGCGCTATGTGTTCCTGGATCCGGAGCTGGGTCCGGCGTTGCACAAGCTGCGTTCGGGCGGGAAGAAGTTGTTCCTGCTGACGAACTCCGCGTGGGACTACACAAACGCGGTGATGCGCTACCTGTTGGAAGGGCAGCTGCCGGAGTACCCCAGCTGGCGCAACTACTTCGACTTCGTGGTGACGGCGGCGGGCAAGCCGGCCTTCTTCACGGAGAACCGGCCGTTCCTGGAACTGGATTCATCCACGGAGGCCGGCAAGGTCGTGGGTGAGGCGAAGTCGCTGGAGCGCGGCACGGTGTACTCGGGCGGCAACCTGGCCCAGTTCGAGGAGTTCACCGGCTACCGGGGCGAGCACATCCTCTACGTGGGCGACCACATCTACGGCGACATCCTGAAGTCGAAGAAGTCGTCGCTGTGGCGCACGTGCATGATCGTCCAGGAGATTGAAGACGAGATCACCTACACGGACACGCGGCGCGAGGAGATCGTCACGCTGTCGGAGGTGGAGCTGACGCGCGCGCGGCTGGACGACGAGGTGAACCACCGCAAGACGGTGCTGAACACCCTGGAGCGCAGGCTGGAGCGAGAGGCGCTGTCGGAGCCGGAGCGCCAGGAGGTCGAGGAACTGCGCAAGAAGGTGAAGGCGGAGTTGGAGAAGCTGCGCCGGTCGCTGAAGGAGACCAACGGCATCGCGAATACGCTGGAGCGCGACGTCGAGGAGGGCTTCAACCCGTACTGGGGCCTGCTGTTCAAGGAGGGCAACGAGAACAGCCGCTTCGGCTACCAGGTGGAGCAGTACGCGTGTCTCTACACGAGCCGCGTGTCGAACTTCCTGCACCACTCGCCCATGCAGTACTACCGCTCGCCGCGCGACCTGATGGCGCACGAACAGGCGGGCGCGCTGTCGAGCAAGCTGTCTCCGATGGGGAGCGAGGGTCCGCCGAAGGGGTCGTCGGAGAAGGAGTAGCGCACACTGCCCCAGCTAACGAAACCTCAACCAGCCCGCAAATGAATAACACAACGGACTTATTTCAATTCATCGCATGCCTTCCAAACCTATCCGAGAGGGACTTTAAATCTTCAGTCCAAGAACACGCACTAAACAATCTTCAAATTCTCGACCAAACACAGCCAAGCGCACGCAAGGAATACAAGAAAAGACTAAGCAATCGCGCAACCCACTTCAAAGCAACAGTCGATCGAGTCAACAAGCGGTTTCGCGGAAAGCATGGAATTGCAATCTCAAGCCACAACAACGAACAGCACGTTCGCGATTTCTTCCACAGCGCATATTACTCTGCGTTTTTCGTGGCTAGATTCGCCCTTGTCTCCGTAGGAACCCATGACTGCACCGGACATGCAGCAATAGACAATCTCCTCAAGCAAGAAGTCATAAATAGAGATCCAGCCAAAAAAGCAGCAGCCATTGCGCTAGCGCAAAGTCTCTCCGAGTGGCGAGAGCACCGAAATCTTGCCGATTACATAATGAACGAGACGAAAATCTCAGCAATCGCAAATCCACAAATCATCGACCGAATTGCTCTTGATCTCGGCTCGCACTTTTCCGCTTGGGGAGTCCCTTGATTCTTATCGACGACGTAAACGAGAAAATCGAAAACATATTCTCTCGACTGGGAATCCCAACACGGGTTGTTTTTCTCGACAGCGCAAGCACGAGTCCAGTTGAGATTGTATTCCCGATGCGTCGCGAAGTCGACTTGCAACAAGCGGCTTACACGGCTCGTCACGACTTAGATCAGGTCGGGTGCAGTCCCGATCGGCTGATTCCTCGAACAATTCTCTTTCACCTTGCCTACGAGGTGTTCGGAGTAATCCCAACGCCTCCTAACGGGTTCATCTCCACAAACATTACCAATCTCGACAAGCCAATCATAAAGAAGAAGAGAATTAGTGACCGCCCACCCTTTTCCACCAGGAGTCATCCAGCATCCGGGGCACTGTGGGAGGCGTTAGTCTTCAACTACAACATAGATGTCATCATCGGAACTCCACAGATTCAGTTTGCGGAGCCAATGGCCATTGAAGCCAGCGCTGCTGCCAAGCGATTCAATCAATCTTCACGCCTACTGAAGATTGGGCAGCTCCGATATGCGTGGTCGAACACAAGACACGTCAAGCCCCTGGATTTCAGACCAATCACACTCACGCATGACACCTAGCGCAGCATGAAAACTCAACACGTCAAGTCGTCAGTTTTATCCTCGCCCAAAACTCATTATTTCGCACTGCACCGACCCCAGATGACGTCGCTGAAGCGCGAGGTGGGCGCAGGCTCGATGCCCACCTTCTTCAGGTCGTCGGTGTGGCGGGCGCCCTTCACGACGACCCACCGGCGAGCGACACGCCTCCCCTCCTCCACCGCTTCGGGAGTGAGTGGGGCGTGCTCGGCAAAGCGGCGCAGGACGTCGAAAGCGGGCTGAGCCTTCTTCGGCTTGGCGAACATCGGATCGAAGAAGACGACGTCGAAGGACTTCGAGGGCAGCGTCTTCAGGTACGCGTGAGCATCCGCGTGAAGCACTTCGATGGCGCACGAGTCCGCGCCCCGGTCGTAGCGCTGGAGCCCCTCCGCGGCGACGATGCACAGGGGAAGGCTCTTCTCCAGGCCGACGACACGGCCCGTGGGGCCCACGGCGAGCGAAGCCACCAGGGCGTCTTGCGCGAGTCCCAGGGTGCAGTCGAGCACGGCATCCCCGGGGACAATCTCCGCGACCTTGAGGAACGCGTCATCGCGCTGTCCCTGCCGCAGCCGCATGCGCCGCAGGTGCGCCATGCCCGCGTGGAAGCCGAATGAACCCTGCGGCTCCCACAGCGTCACGCCATCGCCGCCCACGACGAGCAGCGCATCCACCTTGGTGCCCAGCCAGGGCGCGATGCCCTCACTGGAGCGGCGCGAAAGGAACGGCAGGTTCCACCGCTGAGCCACGGCCCGCGCCTCGCGCACCGTGGGCGCATCCGTCTTCGTGCTGGTGGTGACGGCGAGGGGAAGCGGAGTCATCGAGAACACGCTCCCATACCATGGGCCCCATGAACTTTCGGCCCTGGATATCCCTGCTCTTGGGAGCATTCACTGGAGGCTGCGCAGCCGCACCGCTCGCGACCTGTACTCCTGCGGACTCCACCATGAGTTGCTGCATCAAGACGCACCCGCTGAGTCCCGTCGACAGCTGCGGTGCATCGGAGGCAGAGACGGTTGCCGCACTCACCGTCTTGAGAACAGCCTACGAAGCGTCACGCCTGAGCGAGGACGACTTCGCGAATAACGCCCACCTGCCTGAATGGCAGCAGGCCTGCATTCGCAGCTACGTCGACTGCAAGAACCAGGGTTGGAAGGGCCGCTGCTATGACTGCCTGCGATACTGCGAGGGGCAGCAGGAATGGCCATTCAAGGCGTGCGCCCCCACCTCCAGGAAATGAGCCATGGTCGAAGACCTCGAAGGCGACTGGCATCAACTCCGGGTGCTCGACACGCGCGCCCAGCAAGAGGGCTCCATCGTCCTGGACGACGCCCTTCGCACGCTCCTGCGACGCGCGGGTCCTTCCGTGGCCATGAGTGCCGCAGAGGTGGAAGCGGGCCTGCGCAACACGGAGGCCGCGCTCACCCTCCTCCACCAGATGCGTCAGCGCGTAACGGAGGGCTCACGGCGCCTGGGCGACGCCCTCCACCGCATGTATCGCTTGCGAGACCAGGGCGACCTGGACGGCGCACGCGAGCAGATGCGGGACCTGCTCGCCGTGGAGGTCGTGCCGTACTACCGCGAACTCGCACAGGGCCAGCTCGCGGACCTAGGCTGAACCGCCCTACTCCGCGACCGCCTGGAGCTTCCGGCCACCCTGCATCTGCGCCACCGTCACGGACTGGTTCCGGCCGTTGCGCTTCGAGTGGTACAGGCACTGGTCCGCCAGGTCGATCATCTGCTGCTTCTCCATGGCGTTGTCCGGGAACGTCGCGATGCCCAGCGACATCGTGATGCGCAGCGGGCCCATCTCCGTCTGGAACACCTCCGCCATCACCGCCTCGCGGATGCGCTCCG
This sequence comes from Corallococcus sp. AB045, assembly GCF_003668895.1. Lineage (NCBI taxonomy): Bacteria > Pseudomonadati > Myxococcota > Myxococcia > Myxococcales > Myxococcaceae > Corallococcus > Corallococcus sp. AB045. Next base: position 4,040 of record NZ_RAWN01000109.1, on the reverse strand, counting down.
CGATGATCTTCGCGCCCTGCACGTCCGTCTCCGGCATCACCATCACGAACTCCTCGCCGCCGTAGCGCGCGACGACGTCCGTGTCCCGCGCCAGCGTCTTGATGATGCGCGCCACGCCCTTGAGCACCTGGTCGCCCGTCGGGTGGCCGTAGGTGTCGTTCACGCTCTTGAAGTGGTCCACGTCCGTCAACATGATGGAGCACTTGCGGTTGTACCGCCGCGCCTGCGCCAGGATGTCGTCCGCGCGCGACTGGAACGTGCGGTGATTCAGCAGGCCCGTGAGGCCGTCCGTCGTCGCCATCTTCTCCATCTGCTCGTAGAGCTGCGCGCGCAACACCGCCTGCGCCGCCTGGATGGCGATGACTTCGATCATCCGCAGCACGTCCTGCTCGAACGCCGCCTTCTTGCGCGACCCCGCCACCAGCGTGCCCAGGATGCGGTCCCCCGCCACCAGCGGGAAGATCTTCAGCGCGCCCAGGCCGCGCACCTGCGTCTCCTCATCGAAGATGACCTGACGGTCCATCGCCTTGATGTCCCGCCCCGGCAGCGGCGCCCCGTAGCGCACCACGTTCGCCACCAGGCCGTTGTTGTCCTGGAACGTCTGGCCCTCCAGCGCCTTGCCCTGCGCCGTGACGCCCGTCATCCGCGCCACGCGGTGCACCCGCTTGCCCTCCTGCTCCGACACCAGCGTCACCGCGCAGAAGTCCAGCCCCGCCAGCTGCCGCGTCGCTTCCAGCACCGCCACGAACACCTGATCCGGGCTGCCCGCGCGGTTCAGCTCCTCGATGGCCCGGAAGAACCGGTCCTTCTCGTCGCGCGTCTTGCGGATGTAGCTCATCACCCGCTCCACCTCGATGGAGCGCAGCACCTCTCCCGCGATGGTGGTCAGCATCTTCTCGTCCTGGTCCGTGAACGGCTCGTTCTTGAGCTTGTCCGCCACCAGCACACCGCGCACCAGGCCGCTGCCCTCCAGGATGGGAACCGCCAGCAGCGCCTGCACCGTGGGGCCGCTGCTCTCGTAGTACGTGACGCCCTTCAGCCCCTGCGGCGAGTTCATCCGCACCGGCGCGCGGCGCTTCAGCACCCCGCCGATGATGCCCTCGCCCGCGTTGAACTTCTCGCGCTGCACCCGCTCCGAACCCGAGCGGCAGTCGTACAGCTTCAGGCTCCGGTCGTCCGACGTGAGCAGGAACGCCGCGCAGGTGTCCGTGCGCAGGCCCGTCTCCGCGATCTCCAGCGCCGCGTGCACCGCGCCCTCAATCTCCTTCACCGACGCGACCAGCCACTTCTCGTCGGAGTTCATCCCGCTGAAGCTGTCCTGCGTCCCGGAGGACACCAGCCGGAAGGTGCGCGCGCGCTCCTCCACCTCGCGGATGCGCTTCTGCACCGCGTCCGACTCCGCCCGCTTCGCCACCAACATCCGCGCGGACAGCACCAGGTGGTACAGCCCCGCGAACAGCGCCAGGAACAGCGTGTGCGTCAGGAACCCGGTGACGTTCACCACCGGACCGCCCAGCGTCACCAGGCCGTCGTACACCAGCGCCACACCCAGCAGCGTCATGCCCGCGTTGCGCGGCAGGAACGCCACCAGGAACGCCATCAACAGATAGACGATGGGGAACAGCTCCCCGCCGCCAATGGCCACCACGATGAAGGCCGCGGAGATGAGCCCGCCGCCCAACTCCAGGTCGTCGCGCAGGTCGATGACCGCGCCCACCGAGGAGCGCATGGCCCGGCGCCACGCCGCCATGCCGATGCCGATGAGCAGCCCCATCACCAGCGCCGCTTCCGTCCAGCCCAGCGTGTGCAGGCCCCGGAAGCCGCCACGCGCCAGGTGGACGAACGTGGCCAGCGCCACCGCCGCGGGGATGGCTCGGAAGAAGGCGCGCACGAGCTTCGCGGGAGAGGGCACCACGGACAGCGAGGTCATGGCGACTCCAGGTGGAAGACGATTTCGCCCGGCTTCACGTAGCCGAGTTCCTCACGTACCGACTGCTCCAGCGTCGCCGGATCCTTGCGCAGCGCCGCGATCTCCTTGCGGAGCGCGTCGTTCTGCGCGGCCAGCGAGCGGTTGCGCTCGTCGAGCACCTCCACGTCCTGGCGCAGGCGCAGGTAGCGCCGGAAGCCCTTGGCGTCCGCCACCGAAGCGAGGCTCAAGGCCACCGCCACCACCGCCGCCACCATCAGGAGCTTTCGCCGGGACGTCATGAGCGCCGGCGAAGGTACCAGCGGCCCCCCTGCCCGCAAGAATTCCGCTCCAGCCCTGTAGCACCCCGGGCGGGGCCAGAAATCAGTCCGCCTTCAGCAGCTTTTCAATGGCCTTCGCCACGTCCGACTGGCCCTCGATCCCCTGCCACGCGGCCACCGCGCGGCCGTGCCTGTCCAGCAGCACCGTGCTGGGCAGCGCCCGGATGCGGCCGAAGGCGCTCTCACCGGCGCGCATCCGCTCGTCGGACAGCAGCACCGGGTACGGAAAGGCGTAGTGGTTCGCGAACGGGCCCAGCACCCGGCCCTCGTCGATGTCCATCCCCACCGCGACGACCTGGAAGCCCTGGGGACCGTAGGTCTCCTGGAGATGCTTGAGCGTGGGCTGGTCCGCCAGGCACGGGAAGCACCAGGTGGCCATGAAGGACACCAGCACCACCTTGCCGGGGAGCTGGCGCGGGTCGTAGCGCGTGGGCCCCACCGACGGCAACCACAGCGCCCGGTAGAACGCGGGCCCGGCGTCCACCGGCCCGCCGTGGCGACAGCCCGTGAGGGAAAGTGCGCCCAGCGCCACCGCGCACAGGAGCGCGCGTCGTCGCACCGGGCTCACGCGCTCAGGCCTCTGTCCCCGGAGGGCCACCCCGGAGCTGGCACTCGCGACACAAGCCGTACAGCTCCATCTTGTGCGACGTCACCGTGAAGCCGTGCTTGCGCGCCACCGCGTCCTGGAGCGTCTCGATGCGGTCGTTCTCGAACTCCACGATGGTGCCGCAGCTCGTGCAGATGAGGTGGTCGTGGTGCTCGCGCCCCGCCGCCGCCTCGTAGCGCGTCTGCCCGTCACCGAAGTTGCGCGCGTGGGCCAGGCCGCACTCGTTGAGCAGCTTCATCGTCCGGTAGACGGTGGCCACGGACACCTTGGTGTCCTGCTCGCGCACCTTGTTCCACAACTCCTCCACGGACAGGTGGCCGCCCACCTCGAAGAAGGTGTCGATGATGAGGCTGCGCTGGCGCGTGCTCTTCAGGCCGTGCTGGGCCATGTAGCGCGCCAGGACCTCGTCCTTGTCCTTGTCCGAGGGGCCGTGGGAGTGGGAGTGGCTGTGGTGATGGGTCGTCATCTGCAATCTCTGAAGCACCCCATGTGTTGGGGTGGGGATGCCTGCTCCCGCAAGACAATTTCGACGGCCGGCCTGGGCGAGCGCCCGCTCCCCTGCTGACTACCATGGAGTCCGGTGTCTTCGGCTTGCGTAGCGCGTGAGCTGTTTACATTGAGGCCGGACTGGCTCATTGACACCTGTCTGGCCGCGAAGATAGAGGCATCCGCCCTCGTAAACGAGCAATTTTCCGAACCTTTCCATGATCAGTCCCTGGCAGAGAAGACGGCAGCCCGATGACGTACCCACCCCGGTGGCGGTGGCGGTGTCGGACTTCTGCCGACGCGCGAAGGCTCCGGCCCCCGCACAGCAGGTCCGCGAGGCGCTCGCGCTCCTCACGGAGGATGAGGACTTCCGGGTCCGCGCCCTCACGGACGGTGAACCGGAGACGTCCCCCCTGGGGCCCTTCGCGGTGGTGGACATCCTGCGCGGCGTGACGCCGGCGCTCGCGGCCCAGCGCCAGGAGTGCGGCTACTACGACGTGGCGCAGGAGCTGGCCCAGGTGCGCGAGGAGAAGACGCCGCCCCCCGCGCCCGCCTCCACGACGCCTGTGTTCGCGCTCCCCACCCCGGCCTCCGAGGAGACGGACGCGAAGACGGGCCGCCGCAAGAGCGCCAAGGCGGAGGCCGCCGCCGTCCAGGAGCGCATCGCCCCCAAGAAGCGCACCACCGACGCGGAGGACGC